>NZ_JAPDPE010000065.1 GCF_026283955.1 Dyella silvatica
CAACCCGAAGGGCCGGGTCTGTTTGCCCGCAGGGCGGCGTCATCGCTCGGTCGTGTACGGACGTACACTCCCTCACTCTTCCTTGCCCTGCGCGCAAACAGATCCCGGCGCGGGCTACGCGAATAGCCTGAACAGGCCCCAGATGACAGTGACTTGGCCGGTCGCCGCATCAGCCCGTATGTACAACGGCGCCACTGGCATCGCGCACGCTCACCTCGACCGTCACGCCCTGGCGCACGCTTTCGGTGACGATGCAGAAATCCTCGAACTGCGCCATGACCCGGTCCAGATTGGCCAACGCCTCCGCGGCGTCGCCCAGTTGCAGCTCCACCGCGATCCGCACGACCCGCCAGCGCCCGTGCTCATTGCGCGCCAAGCTGGCCCGCGCCTTGGCCTTCAGGGTACTCGGCGCGTTTTTGAATTTGCGCAAGGCAAACAACAAGCTGGCAGACAGGCAGTTCGCCACAGCCGCGGCCAATAGCCGTGATGGATCCGGGCCGGCATCCCCGCCCAACGGCGAGCTCTCGTCGGTGGTCAGGTCCGGAATCGAGCTGCCGTCAAAGCGCACACGGAACTCATAATCGCCGGTCTGCTCCAGGCTCAGCTCGATGGTTTTCTCTTCACTCACGTCGGCACTCCGCGAAAGGGTGGAATAAGGTAGGCCTAGCATCATCCTCCCGCCGCGCCGGCGCTGGAACCACCCAGCCGCAGGTTCAGGCTAAAATGCATGTTTTGGCGGCCCTCATCAGGCCGTTTTTGTTGCTCGCCATCACTTCGGAGGACGCTGTCCCATGGCCATCAAGGTCGCCATCAATGGTTACGGTCGCATCGGCCGCAATATTCTGCGCGCGCTGTACGAATCCGGCCGCACCAATGAAATCCAGATCGTCGCAATCAATGATCTCGGCGATGCCGAGACCAACGCGCATCTGACCCAGTACGACACCGCCCACGGTAAATTTCCGGGTGAAGTGTCAGTCGATGCCGGCGACCTGATCGTCAACGGCGACCGCATCAAGGTCTGTGCCGAACGCGACCCGTCCAAACTGCCCTGGGCCGACCTGGGCGTGGAGGTCGTGCTCGAATGCACCGGCTTCTTTACCTCCAAGGCCAAGGCTAGCGCGCACCTCGCCGCCGGCGCGAAGAAAGTCATCATCTCCGCCCCCGGCGACAAAGATGTCGACGGTACCTTCGTTTACGGCGTCAACCACGACCTGCTCACCGCCCAGCATCAGGTGATCTCCAACGCCTCCTGCACCACTAACTGCGTGGCCCCGTTGGCCAAGGCGCTGCACGAAAAGATCGGCATCGTGCACGGCTTGATGACCACCATTCATGCCTATACCAACGACCAGGTACTGACGGACGTGTATCACTCCGACCTGCGCCGTGCCCGCTCGGCTACGATGAGCCAGATCCCGACCAAGACCGGCGCCGCCGCCGCGGTCGGCCTGGTGCTGCCGGAGTTGAACGGCAAGCTGGACGGCTTTTCCATGCGCGTACCGACCATCAATGTCTCGGTCGTCGACTTGTCGTTCGTCGCCGCACGCGCGACCACCAAGGAAGAGATCGACGCCGCCATGAACGAAGCCGCCCAGGGCTCGCTGAAGGGCATCCTGGCGGTCAATACCAAGCCGCTGGTATCGATTGATTTCAACCACAACCCGGCATCGTCCACCTATGACGCCACCCAGACCCGCGTCATGGGCGGCACCCTGGTGAAGGTGCTCAGCTGGTACGACAACGAGTGGGGTTTCTCCAACCGTATGCTGGATATGACCAAGGCGCTGATGGCAGCGAAGTAAGCTGCTTTATCGCTACGCTGCAAACACAAAGGCCGGGCATTGCCCGGCCTTTGTCGTTTCCGCGTTCTCCAATCGCTGGAGAAAAGTGCGCGAAGGTCTCAGCTCAATACGGCCATCGCCGCATCGTAATTCGGCTCATGGGCGATCTCACCCACTAGCTCGCTATGCAGCACCTTGTCGTGCTCATCCAGCACCACCACGGCACGCGCGGCGAGACCGGCCAGGGGGCCATCGGCAATCGCTACACCGTAGTTCTTGAGGAAGGCCGTGCCACGCAAGGTAGACAAAGTCGCCACGTTGTTCAGACCTTCCGCGCCACAGAAGCGTGCCTGAGCAAACGGCAAGTCGGCCGAAATGCACAACACCACCGCGTTATCGAGCTGGCTGGCCCGCTCGTTGAAGCGGCGCACCGAGGTTGCGCAGGTTGGCGTATCGATGCTGGGGAAGATATTCAACACTTTGCGCTTGCCGGCATAACCGGACAGTGAAATATCCGACAAGTCCTTGCCAACCAACGAGAAGGCCGGCGCCTGGGCGCCAGCGGCCAGAAACGTTCCGTCGACCTGAACGGGATTACCCTTGAGCGTAACGGTGGACATGGATGACCTCTTAAGCAGTGAGATGGGGGTGCCCAGTAAATCACATGGCGCATAGCGTCGATATGACCCAGGCGACAAAGAGGTTATCCGTGTGCGGGATAGCTCAGGTACCACTCAACGAACCGACGTACGCCCTCCTCCACCGACACCTTGGGTCGATAGCCCACCGCGTCGATCAGGCTGGACACATCGGCCTCGGTATCCGGCACATCGCCAGCCTGCAGCGGCAGCAGCTCCATCCTGGCCTTGCGGCCCAGGCATTGCTCCAGCACCTCGATGTACCGCAGCAGCTCCACCGGTTGCTCGTTGCCGATGTTGTAGATGCGATAAGGCGCAGTGCTGCTGGCCGGGTCGGGCGCGTCGCCGCGCCAGGCGGGGTTGGGCCCCGGCACCTGGTCCAGGGTGCGCACCACGCCTTCCACGATATCGTCGATATAGGTGAAGCTGCGCTTGTGCTTGCCGTGATTGAACACCTTGATCGGCTCACCGGCGAGGATCGCCTTGGTGAACAGAAACAACGCCATGTCCGGCCGGCCCCACGGCCCATACACGGTAAAAAAGCGCAGACCGGTGCAAGGGATTCGATACAGATGCGCGTAGCTATGCGCCATCTGCTCGTTTGCCTTCTTGGTGGCCGCGTACAGCGTCAGCGGATGCTCCGTCGGTTGATGCTCGGAAAACGGCATCGCCGTGTTCGCGCCATATACCGAACTGGTCGAAGCAAAGACCAGATGCTCCACCCCGTGATGACGGCAACCCTCCAGCACATGCAGAAAGCCGGTGACGTTGCTGCTCACATACACATGCGGATTTTGCGCCGCGTAGCGCACCCCGGCCTGGGCCGCCAGGTGCACCACACGTTGCGGCCGATGCTCGGCAAAGGCCGCCTCGACCGCCGCACGACCCGCCAGGTCGGCCGACACGTGGGTATAGCCGGGGTGATCCATAAAGCGCGCTAGGCGTGCGTGCTTGAGATTGACGTCGTAGTAATCGTTGAGGTTGTCGAGGCCGACCACCTTGTCGCCACGCTCAAGCAACTTCATCGCGACGTGCGAGCCGATGAACCCGGCGGTACCGGTAACCAACACTTTCATTTCAAAGTCTCCCATCCACCGCTTCACGCGGTAGCACGTACTTCACGTCATAAAGTACCGAAGTCGGTTTGCCATAGGCACGGATACCTGCCGCACCCATGGCGGCGAATTCCCGATGTGCGACGGCGACGATAATCGCGTCGTAGTCGCCATGCCTGGGTTCGGCGATGGGCCGCAGGCGGTATTCGTGCTCAGCCTCTTGCGCATCGACCCAGGGATCATGCACATCGACGATGGCGTTGTAACCATGCAGGGCATGCACGATATCCACCACGCGCGTATTGCGCAGGTCCGGGCAATTTTCCTTGAAGGCCAGGCCCAATACCAGGATGCGCGCACGCACCGGATTAATGCCCTTACGCACCATCAGCCGCACGACTTCGTTGGCGATATACGCCCCCATGCTGTCGTTAGTGCGGCGACCGGCCAGAATCACGTCAGGGTGATGCCCCACCTCTTGCGCTTTATAGGTCAGGTAGTACGGATCGACGCTGATGCAATGGCCACCGACCAGCCCCGGACGAAACGGCAGGAAGTTCCACTTGGTGCCCGCCGCCTGCAGCACTTCCAGGGTATCGATACCGAGCTTGTTGAACAAAATGGCCAGATCATTGACCAGGGCGATATTCAGATCGCGCTGAGTGTTTTCGATCACCTTAGCTGCTTCGGCCACCTTGATGCTGCTGGCTTTATGCGTACCGGCTTGAATAATGCTGGCATACAGCGCATCGACAAAATCAGCCGTTTCAGGGGTAGAACCCGAGGTGACCTTGAGGATGGCGGTCACCCGGTGCAGCTTGTCGCCAGGGTTGATGCGCTCGGGGCTATAACCGACAAAGAAGTCGTGATTGAAGCGCAGGCCGGAGCCCCGTTCCAACACCGGCACGCAAATCTCCTCGGTACAGCCGGGATAAACCGTGGATTCATAGATAACGATGTCACCGCGCTTGAGCACCTGGCCCAGGCTTTCGCTGGCCTGGATCAGCGGCTTGAGATCGGGCCGCTTGGCCGCGTCGATCGGCGTCGGCACCGTAACGATGTAGACATGGCAAGCGCGAATGTCTTCGAGCGCAGCGCTAAAGCGCAAGCGCGATGCCGCCGACAGCTCAGCGGACTCGACCTCGAGCGTGCTGTCCTGCCCGGCGCGCAATTCATCTACCCGCGCCGCACGGATATCGAAGCCCACGGTGTCGTATTGCTTGCCAAACTCCACCGCCAGCGGCAACCCGACATAGCCCAGGCCAATGATGGCGAGCTTGGCGCCTTCTGTATCCCGCATACCCCGATCCTGCATTCCGACATTCCGCAGCTACGCCGCCGCGTAGTGTGGCATGGCCCACCGGTGACTACGTAGGCAAGGCCGGCCAGAAGGGCGAAAGCGTACCGGCGTAACCGCTCCGATGGCTTCCACCCTGGCCTGCGGGCTGGCGGGGATTATTTGGCTAGCGGCGCAATGCTTTGCTCGATGGCACCGAAGATCGACGCGCCATCGCGATCGGTGATCTCAATCCGCAGACTGTCGCCAAACTTGAGGAACGGCGTGCTCGGCTGACCGTCACGCAAGGTTTCCACCACCCGCTGCTCAGCCAGGCAAGAGGCGCCGGTGCTGGTGTCCTCGTTGGCGATGGTGCCGGAACCGACGATGGTGCCAGCCGTCAACGGCCGGGTCTTGGCCGCATGCGCGATCAATTCGGCAAAGCTGAATTGCATGTCCACGCCACACTCGGCGGCGCCAAACCACTTGCCGTTGATCCAGGTGCGCATCGGCAAATGCACTTTCTCGCCCTGCCAGGCATCGCCCAGCTCGTCCGGCGTGACCAGCACAGGAGACAAGGCCGAGCGCGGCTTCGATTGCACAAAGCCAAAGCCTTTAAGCAATTCCGCGGGAATCAATCCGCGCAGCGAAACATCGTTGACCAAGCCGATCAACTGGATGTGCTCGGCGGCTTGTGCTGGCGTCACCGCCATCGGCACATCATCGGTCACCACCACGACTTCGGCTTCGAGATCGATGCCGTAGTCCTCGCTGACCACCACGACCGCGTCGCGCGGGCCGATAAAGCCAGCGCTCACCGCCTGGTACATCAACGGATCGGTGTAAAAACTCTCCGGCACTTCGGCCCCGCGTGCACGGCGCACCCGCTCCACATGCGGCAGGTAGGCGCTGCCATCGACAAATTCATAGGCACGCGGCAACGGTGCGGCGAACTTACTAAAGTCCACCGCGAACGCATCGAATGCCTTGCCATCGTTGAGCTCGACGTAAAGCGCGTTAAGCCGCGGCGCGATATTGGACCAGTCGTCCAATGCAGCCTGCAGGGTCGTGGCAATACCGTTGGCGCGAACTGCACGGGTGAGGTCGCGGCTGACCACGATCAGCGTACCGTCGCGGCCGCCCTCCTTGAGACTACCTAGTTTCATGCACTGCGCTCCGGGTCGAAATGTTTACGAATGCCTTGCCAGCATTCGTAGTAATTGTGCTGCAGTTGCGGCGCATCGAGCGCCTGCCGGGTCGGCCGGATCACTTTGCGCGTCTCGAACATGAAAGCCATGGTACCGGTCAAATGATCGGCATCCTTCAGCGTTGCCGTGCTGGCTTTCTCGAAGGTGTTCGCATCCGGGCCGTGCCCACTCATACAGTTATGCAGGCTAGCGCCACCCGGCACGAAACCGCCAGCCTTGGCGTCATAGGCGCCTTCGATCAAGCCCATGAACTCACTGGCCACATTGCGATGAAAGTAAGGCGGCCGGAAGGTATGTTCGGCCACCAGCCAGCGCGGCGGAAAAATCACAAAATCGATATTCGCCGTACCGGGCGTATCACTAGGCGAGGACAACACCGTGAAAATCGACGGATCGGGGTGATCCACACTGATTGAGCCCACCGTATTGAAACGGGTCAGGTCATATTTGTAGGGTGCGTAATTACCGTGCCAGGCGACGACGTCCAGCGGCGAATGATCGATGCGCGCCGTCCATAACGAACCCTGGAATTTGCCGATCAGCTCGAACTCGCCTTCCACATCTTCGTAGGCGGCCTGCGGCGTAAGAAAGTCGCGCGGCAACGCCATGCTGTTCGCGCCGATCGGCCCCAGGTCGGGCAGCCGCAGCAAGGCACCAAAGTTTTCGCACACATAACCGCGCGCCTCACCATCCAAAAGCTCGACCCGGAAACGCACGCCACGCGGAATAACCGCGATCTCCAGCGGCTTGATGTCCAGCACACCCAGCTCGGTGGCGAGGCGCAAGCGGCCTTGTTGCGGCACGATCAACAGCTCGCCATCGGCGTTGTAGAAAAACCGGCCCTGCATCGAGCGGTTGGCCACGTAAATGTGGATGCCACAACCGGCTTGCTCGGCCGCGCCGCCGTTGCCGGCCAGGGTCAGCAAACCGTCGACGAAATCCGTAGGCGTGCCCGGCAACGGCCAGGGATCCCAGCGCAATTGATTCGGCGTGGCCGGCGCCTCATCGAAACGGTTGTGGAACGTGGCGTGCGCCCGTGGCTCGAAGGGCTTATGCATAGCCGCCGGACGGATTCGGTACAGCCAGCTGCGCTGATTGCAATGCCGTGGCGCGGTGAAAGCCGTACCGGTCAGTTGCTCGGCATACAGACCATGCGCTACTTGTTGCGGCGAATTCTGCCCAACGGGCAACACACCGCCGATCGCCTCGCTGACGAACTCGTTGCCGAACCCCGACTGGTACGCACTGGATGGGTCATGAAGAGATTGCATGGCAGTCATCGCCCTTCGTTCTATCGCCCCTGCTCCTGCGGAACAGGGGTCTAAGGTTTTACGGCAAGCCTGTTTACAGTACGCCGCGCTTCATCTGGTCGCGTTCGATACTTTCGAACAGTGCCTGGAAGTTGCCTTCGCCAAAGCCTTCATTGCCTTTGCGCTGGATGATCTCGAAGAAGATCGGGCCAATCGCGTTCTGGGTGAAGATTTGCAACAGCTTGCGCTGCTTGGTTTCCAGATCGGCGTCGATCAGGATCTTGTTCTTGGCCAGGCGCGGTACGTCCTCGCCATGGTTGGGCACGCGCATATCGATCACTTCGAAATAGCTATCGGGCGTGTCGAGAAACTCCACGCCTTTCGCACGCATCGCTTCGACGGTGTCGTAAATGTTGTCGGTGAAGCAGGCGATGTGCTGAATACCTTCGCCGTGATACGCGTCGAGGTATTCGTTGATCTGCGATTTCGGATCGCTCGACTCATTCAGCGGAATGCGCACGATGCCATCCGGTGCGGTCATCGCCTTGGACACCAGGCCGGTCTTGGCCCCCTTGATGTCGAAGTAACGAATCTCGCGGAAGTTGAACAGACGCTCGTAGTAATCCGACCACTTCTGCATATTGCCGAAGTAGAGGTTATGCGTGAGATGGTCGATAAAGGTCAGGCCAAAACCGCTCGGGTTCTGGTCCGCACCGGCAATCGGCGCATAGTCGGCGTCGTAAATGCTGCCGGCACTGCCATAGCGGTCGATCAGGTACAGCATGCAATCGCCGATGCCTTTCACCACCGGCGCGTCGACGGCCTTGCTGGCCTCCAGCTGGCTGATGGCTTCGCCGCCATTGCCGATAACCGTCGTGAGCACTTCAGCCGACGGCTTCTTGAAGCGGATCGCGAAACCGCAAGCGCAGGGGCCATGGGCCTTGGCGAACTCGGCCGCGAACGAATCCGGATCTTCGTTGATCAGAAAGTTGACGCCACCCTGGCGATACACGGTAATCGACCGCGTCTTGTGCTTGAGCACCGCGCTGAATCCCATGCGCTGAAACAGTGCATGTAGCTCGACGGCACGGCCCGCAGGTGCGGCGAACTCGACAAATTCGAAACCGTCGATGCCCATAGGGTTTTCAAAGGTGGTGACCTGCATGCCAAGATTGGGCTGCGCGCTCATGGGGGATCTCCTGATGATCAGTAGACGATGACTGGCAGCACTAAGCATGCGGCCACCCGGGATAAGTACGCGTTATAGTTACATATGAAACCACTTGCAAGGAGCGTTGCAACAGTGACCGCCCATCCACACCTCGATCACGCGCCTTTGGAGCTGGAACATTTCCTGCCTTACCGGCTTTCCATCCTCTCCAATACCGTCAGCCAAGGCATCGCCAACGACTACCAGCAACGCTACGACCTTAGCGTGACCGAATGGCGTGTCATGGCCGTACTGGCGCGTTTCGACGGGCTCTCCGCCCGCGAGGTGGCCGAGCGTACCGCGATGGACAAGGTCGCGGTAAGCCGGGCCCTGGCGCGCTTGGTCGAGGCCGCGCGAGTCAGCCGGAACATCCACGACGGCGACAAGCGCCGCTCCGTGCTAAGCCTGACCGAAGCCGGCTGGAAGGTTCATGACGAAGTAGCGCCTTTGGCGCGGGCACGCGAGCGCGAACTGCTGGCACGCCTGGATCCTGAAGAACAGATGTGGCTACAACGGATTCTGGACAAGCTGCTGAGTTCGGGCAACGGGGAACAGGGAACGGATAGAAGCCGCCGCCCCCCTTAAGTGTGATCCGCGTCCATCACGCAACAACTGCTCACCAGATCGTGGGCAGCCGGCAATATCAGGAAAACAGAAACGGGGTAACGGACAAAGCGAGGAACGTGGCCTGCTGCTGCGCACTCATTCCCCGTTCCCCATCCCCCGTTCCCTGCCTCTAAATCACTTCACCCCGTGCATCAGCTTGTTGATCAGCGGGGCGACCAGAAATAGCAACACGCCCGCCCCCATCAACGCCCAGAAGCCAAAGGTGTAGCCGCTAAGCGCCGACTTCACGGTCATCCCGCTTTCACCGCTCACGGCACCGGCAAAAATGCCGGACAAGTTGTTGCCGATGCCGGTGGACAGAAACCAGCCGCCCATGCCGAAGCCGACCAGCCGCACTGGCGCCAGCTTGGTCACCATCGACAAGCCGATGGGCGACAGGCACAGCTCACCGACCGACTGAATGACATAGACCATGAACAAGGTCCAGAACGGGATCTTGCCGGCCTCGCTGACCAGGCTGGACAGCGCGAACATCAGCAGCAGAAAGGCGAAACCATTGAAGATGAGACCGAGACCGAACTTGCGCGGAATCGATGGATTGCGGCTTTTCATGCTCACCCAGATCCACGCGATGATCGGGGCAAACGCAATGATCGCGATCGAGTTCACCGACTGAAACCAGGCGGTCGGGAAGGTGAAACTGCCGAACTGACGGTTGACGATTTCGTCGGCAAGAAAGGTGAACGAGCTGCCGGCCTGCTCGAAGAACATCCAGAACATCACGTTGAAAACAAAGATAATCAGCATCGCGATCACCCGGTCGCGCGCGACGCGGCCGTTGCGAATGCCTTCGACCAGCAACAAGATGGACAGCGCGACAAAAAGAATGCTCAGCACCCACTGCAAAAATCCCGCGCCCGCGGCGAGCAGCAGATAAATCACCGGTATGCCCACCAGCATGCCGGCCAGCACGTAGACCACCCGCATCCGGTTCTCGCTGCCCTCCGCCGGCCGGCCCACGTCCTTGAGGCCGCGACGGCCAAACCAGAACCAGAACAGGCTGAATAGCATGCCCACGCCCGAGGCGATGAATACGTATTTGTAGCTAGGCATGGCATCGGTGCCGAACAGCACCTTGGCCAGATATTCGGTCAACACCGGCGAGATCATCGCGCCGAGATTGATGCCCATGTAGAAGATGGTGAAACCACTATCACGGCGGCCATCGGTCACGCCGTAAAGTTTGCCCACCATGGTCGAGATGTTCGGTTTGAACAGGCCGTTGCCGACGATGATCGTGGCCAGGCCGAACTCGAACACCTCCTTGTTCGGTACCGCGATGGCGAACAAGCCGAGCGTCATCACCGCCGCGCCAACCAGAATCGAGCGCTGGTAGCCGAGCACGCGATCGGCGATATAGCCGCCGAAGATCGCCGCCGCATAGACCAGGGCCAGATAGGCACCATAGGTGCGACTGGCAAAGGCCTGGCCTGAGGGATCGCCGCCGTAAAACTGCGAGACGATGTAAAGCACCAGCGCCCAGCGAATACCGTAGAACGCAAAACGCTCCCAGAACTCGGTCATGAACAGCATCCACAGCGGTCGTGGATGGCCAAGTGTCTGGGGATAATCCGGCACCGGCGGTGCTGCGGCAATGCTGTTATCGCTCATTGGCGTCAAATGCGCTGCAGCACACCGTCATGTGCCAAGCACCGTGCGTACCTCGAGCAACTCGGGGAAAAATTCCAGTTCGAGCGCCTTCTTTAAAAAAGCCACGCCGGAGGAACCGCCCGTACCGCGACGGTGTCCGATGATGCGCTCGACAGTTTTCATATGACGGAAACGCCACAACTGGAAACTTTCTTCCACATCCACCAACTGCTCGCACATGTGATATTCCGGCCAGAAACCCGCTCGATCCTCGTAAATGCGTTTGAGCGCGGGCAGCAAACCTTCATGGCGCTGGTAGGGCTGGGTCCAGTCGCGCTGCAACAGCGCCGCCGGTACGGCGTGCCCTCGGCGGGCGAGATAGCGCAGCCATTCGTCGTACAGGCTTGGCGCCTCCAGCACGGCGCGCAGTGCTTGCTGAGCTACGGGGTCATACGCAAAAACTTGCAGCATCTGCGCATTCTTGTTGCCGAGCAGAAACTCGATTTGCCGGTATTGCAGCGACTGAAAGCCAGACGATGGCCCCAGCACATCGCGAAACTCCAGATACTCGGCCGGCGTCAGGGTCTCCAGCACCGCCCATTGCTCGAACAACTGGCGCTGCACCTGTTTGACCCGGGCAAGAATCTTCAGGCAGGTATCCAACTCGTCGCGCTGCAAATGCACGATCGCCGCCTTCAACTCGTGAATGATCAGCTTCATCCACAGCTCGGCCACCTGATGCTGCACGATGAACAGCATTTCGTCGTGATGCGGTGGCTTGCTCAACGGCTGTTGGGCCGACAGCAGCCCGTCCAGACGCAGGTAGCCGCCATAGGTCAGGCGCCCGTTCAGGTCGAGTTCGATGCCGGCCTCGAGATCGCGCTGGTTCTCGCTCATGCTCGCTTGTCTACCCGCAAAAGCGCCATGTTACCTGTTGTTAAAGACAGCTCCGTACACCCCCGCATGCTGCACCGGACCTTGCGGCGCAACATGGCCGCCTGTTATCAAGCGCGGTCTTTAGGAGCCTGTTCGCTGGTTGGTACAGGTTCCAGCAGGGAGTCTCCTGCGCGCTCGGCCCCACTGGATGGGCTGCGCCTCCCCCACCCCGTTTACCCCCTTACCCATTCCGGGAGCCAGTCGTGTCCATCGCAGCTAAATTCGAAATCGAATATCTGCAATACCTCGATGCCGAGGGCCATCAGGTCCGTGATGACCTGCCAGCCTTCGCCAACGATCTCAACCACATGGTTGAGCTTTACAAACTGATGCTGTCCACCCGCGTATTCGACGCCAAATCGGTGGCGTTGCAGCGTACCGGCAAGCTCGGCACCTATGCCAGTTGCCTGGGCCACGAAGCCGCTCACATCGGCATCGGCAGCGCGATGAAGCCCGAAGATGTGCTGGCGCCCAGCTATCGCGAGTACGGCGCCCAGTTGTATCGCGGCGTGCAGCCGCGCGAGGTGTACATGTACTGGGGCGGCGACGAGCGCGGCAACGACTACCAGAACGAGCCGGCCCGCCACGACTTCGCCTGGTCGGTGCCGATCGCCACGCAATGCCTGCACGCCGCCGGCTCCGCGCTGGCGTTCAAGATCCGCAAAGAGCCGCGTGTGGCGGTTTGCACCATCGGCGACGGTGGCTCTTCCAAGGGTGACTTCTACGGCGCCATCAACATTGTCGGCGCGCAAAACCTGCCGATGGTCGCGGTGATCGTCAACAACCAGTGGGCCATCTCGGTCCCGCGCAAAATCCAGACGGGTGCCCCCACCCTGGCACAGAAAGGCATTGCTGCCGGCCTGTTCTCGATCCAGGTGGACGGCAACGACATCATCGCCGTGCGCAAGGCCATGGAAGACGCCCTGGAACGCGCCCGCAGCGGCCAGGGCGGCAGCGTGATCGAGGCGGTGACCTACCGTCTTGGCGATCACACCACCGCCGACGATGCGCGCCGTTACCGCGGCGAACAAGAAGTGAAAGATGCCTGGGCCCGAGAGCCGATGAAGCGCCTGCGCAACTGGCTGGTGGCCAAGGGTGTGTGGGACGACGCGAAAGAAGAAGCCTGGAAGGCCGAGTGCGACGAGTGGATGGACAACGAGGTGAATGCCTACCTCGAAACCAAGACCCAGCCGGTCACGGCGATGTTCGATTACACCTTCGCCGAAGTACCCGCCGACCTCGCCAAACAGCGCGACTACGTCCTCTCGCTAGAATCCAAGTCCAAGGGGCACTAAGCCATGGCACAAATCACTCTTATCGAAGCCGTTACCCAGGCGCTGGCCTACGAAATGAAGCACGACGACAGCGTCGTGGTGCTGGGCGAAGACGTCGGCGTGAATGGCGGTGTGTTCCGCGCCACCCAGGGCCTGCAAGAACAGTTCGGCGAACTGCGCGTGCTCGATACCCCGCTGGATGAAACCACCATCGCCGGTGTCACCGTAGGCATGGCGGCGCAAGGCATGAAACCGGTCGCCGAGGCCCAGTTCGAAGGCTTTATCTACCCGATGATGGAGCAGATCGCCTGCCACGCCGCACGTCTGCGCAACCGCACCCGTGGCCGCAGTACCGTGCCGGCGGTGTTCCGCGCGCCGTGGGGCGGCGGTATCCGTGCGCCGGAGCATCACTCCGAAGCGAACGAGCACCTATTCACCAATATCCCCGGTCTGCGCGTGGTGATGCCCTCCTCGCCAGCTCGTGCTTACGGCTTGCTGCTAGCGGCAATCCGCGACCCCGATCCGGTGATGTTCTTCGAACCCAAGCGCATCTATCGCCAGTACAAAGAAGAAGTGCCGGATGACGGCGAGGCCTTGCCGCTGGACGTGTGCTTCGTGCTGCGCGACGGCACCGACGTCACCCTGGTCACCTGGGGCGCGCAGGTGAAGGAAGCCCTGGAAGCCGCCGACGAACTGGCCAAAGACGGCATCAGCGCCGAGGTGATCGACGTCGCCACGCTGACCCCGCTGGATTTCGACACCATCGCCGAATCGGTACAGAAAACCGGCCGCTGCGTGATCGTCCACGAGGCTCCCAAAACCGCCGGCTTCGGTGCGGAAATCGCCGCCCGTCTGGCCGAGGAATGCATGTATGACCTGCTGGCGCCGGTCGAGCGCGTTACCGGCTTCGACACGCATATCCCGCTCTTCCGCCTGGAAATGAAATACATGCCGAGCGTGGAACGAGTCGTTGACGCGGCGAAGCGTACCCTAGCGGCAAGCTGACCTACTCGCCCCTCCCCCTGCCTGGCAGGGGGAGGCCGGGAGGGGGGCGTACCAACGAAGCCCAGCAATGACGTTACTTGGCGGCTTCACCCCTCCCCCGGCCCTCCCCTGCTACACGCAGAGGAGGGAGCAAAATCTTCGAGTATCCATAACATTCTGGAAATCCGCTCATGGCTGATATCAAAACGTTCTACCTGCCCGACCTCGGCGAAGGCCTGCCCGACGCGACTGTGGTCGAGTGGCACGTAAAAGTGGGTGACGACATCAAGCTCGACGCTCCACTGGTGTCGATGGAAACCGCCAAGGCGGTCGTCGATGTGCCCTCGCCGTATACCGGCAAGGTCACCAAGCTGCATGGCGCCGCCGGCGACATCATCGAAACCGGTGCCGCACTGGCCGAGTTCGCACCCGACCCGAATGCCAAGCAGCGCGCCGAGGCCGAGTCCACCGGCCACCATCACGGCCCGAAAAAAACCGAAGAGCCGAAAGCCGCCGAACCGGCCAAGGCCACCGCCGATCGTGAAGACGAAGGCACCGTGGTCGGCGCCATGGTCAGCGGCAACCACGTGCATGTCGAACAGGCCAGCAGCGTCGGTGGCGTGAAAGCCGTGCCGGCCGTGCGCGCCTTGGCGAAAAAGCTCAAAGTCGACCTCACCCGCGTACGCCCCAGCGGCGATGGTGGCGTGGTCACCATGAAAGACGTGAAAGACGCCGCGGCGAATGGCTCGGCTGCGCTCGGCGCCGCTCCGGCACGCGCCGCGGTAGCCGCCACGGCGGGACGGCACCTGGCACCCGAGCTGCCTCAGCCTGAGGCCGCCCGCACGCCCGTCTCACTCGCAGGCAAGGCCGTACGCACGGCATCGCCAAGCGTGCAGGCCAGCGGCCAGCCAGAGCAGCTCAAGGGCGTGCGCCGCAATATGGCCCGCGTCATGGCCGAGGCCCACGCCAACGTCGTGCCGACCACCCTGGTGGACGACGCCGACCTGCACGCATGGATCGGCAAGCAGGACATCACCGCCCGCCTGATCCGCTCCATCGTCGCCGCCTGCAAAGCGGTGCCGGCACTGAACGCCTGGTTCGACGGCAAAAACCTCACCCGTACCCTGCACCCGCAGGTGGACATCGGCATCGCCGTGGACACCGATGACGGCCTGTTCGTGCCCGCCCTGCGCAATGCCGACGTGCTCGACGCGGCCGGTGTGCGCGCGGCGATCAAGCGCTTGCGTACCCAGGTCGAGGATCGCTCGATCCCCGCCTCGGAGTTGTCCGGCTACACCATCAGCCTGTCCAACTTCGGCATGTTCGCCGGTCGCTACGCCACGCCCGTGGTGGTGCCGCCGACCGTCGCCATCATCGGCGCCGGCAAGCTGTGCCATGACGTGGTCGCAGTGATGGGCGGCATCGAAGTGCATCGCCGCATGCCGATCTCGCTGACCTTCGATCACCGCGCGGCCACCGGCGGCGAAGCAGCTCGCTTCCTCAAAGCGCTGCTCGACGATTTGGCCTTGCCGAACTGATCCATCCAGCCCCTCCCCTGCTTGCACGGGAGGGGCCTTGGCGACAGCGCTTTCGACTCGGCATGATGCAACTCCCTCTCCCCGCGGGATCACGCCATGCACCACAGTCGCCTGAGCACTCTCGTCCTCGATTGCCACACCCATGACCTGGCCGAAGCGGCCACGTTCTGGAGCCAAGCGCTGGGCAAGCCCATCGTGTCGCTCGATCAAGACGGCGATGGCAAGTACGCCGAACTCAAAACGGCTAGCGACGAGCCCATCATCCTGCTGCAAAAGGTCGAGCACGAAAGCCGCGTGCACCTCGACATCGAGACCGATGATCTTGAAGCTGAGGCCGCCCGGCTGGAACGACTCGGCGCCAAACGCATTGCCTTTGTGCGCGAACGCTGGTGGGTGATGGAGGCACCGAGCGGTCATCGCTTTTGCGTGGTACACGCGCAGCGCAAAGTATTTGGCCCGCATCTGAATGTGTGGAAATAAGCCCGATGCCGTGCATCGCGATATCAATAGGTAGTCTTGCTCCCGGTGGAGTCACCCAGACGGAGATGGATAAGTGCGTATTCTGATCGTTGGAGCCGGTGCCACCGGCGGTTATTTCGGTGGACGCTTGCTGCAAAGCGGTCGCAACGTCACCTTTCTGGTCCGCCCTGGTCGCGCAGCATCACTGGCGCGCGATGGCTTGAGGATACGCAGCAGCACGGGTGACCTGACGCTGCCCGCGCCGCCCACCGTGCTGGCCACGGAACTTCGCGACGCTTACGAGCTGATTTTGCTGAGCTGCAAAGCCTATGACCTTGATAGCGTGATGCAGGACATCGCGCCAGCCGTCGGCCCGCATACGGCGATCCTGCCGATCCTGAACGGCATGCGGCACCTGGATCTTCTCGATGCACGCTTTGGCCCGCAGCACGTGCTCGGCGGACAATGCGTTATTGCCGCCACCCTGGATGCCACTGGCGTTATCCAGCACCTAAGCCCATCGCACAGCCTGAGTTTTGGTGAGCGCGACGGTATGGATTCCGAGCGGGTTCGAGCCATCGCGCGGGCTATGGACGGCGCCGGTTTCATGCCGCGCGCCAGCAACAGCATCCTGCAAGATATGTGGGACAAGTGGTTGTTCCTGGCCACGCTGGCGGGCATCACCTGCCTGATGCGAGCCTCGGTAGGCGATATCACTGCCGCACCTGGCGGCGCCGAAACCACTCTGCGCTTGCTGGAAGACTGTCTCAGCGTGGCCGCATATGCCGGCCACCAGCCCAGCGAGGAAGTCTTACAGCGCACGCGTCGAGTGCTTACCGATCAGGGCTCCACTTTGACGGCATCGATGTTGCGAGACCTGGAAAACGGCGGCGCTACCGAAGCCGACCATGTGATCGGCGACATGATTAAGCGCGCTCGCGCATCGTATGGAGATACGCCCCTGCTTGATGTCGTCTATGCGCACCTGAAAGCGTACGAAGCGAGACGTGCGCACAAGCTGACATAACTAAGAAGCCTATGACGTCATCTGACCTGACAAGCCATCAGGTCAAGTCGTCGCTGGCGACCATGACGATCCAACTCTGCGCGATGTTCGTCGGTGTTGAACGAGCTCTCAGTAATCGCGAATATCGAGCACCGCGAAAACTCTCACCCGATAGCCTTGTTCGGCCACCGGCCAGGCCAGCGATAGCATCGCGCGATCGCCGGCGGGCCAAGGCAGGTTATCGAGCAGCGTCTCGACATCGACGCTGCCGTCATCGCCACGGCGATAAAACACGCGAACCCAGTGCGCCTCGGCGTTCAGCGATTCGTTCTTCATCGCCTCTGCCAATATCGCGGTGATCTCCGGCGGCGCCACCTCGGCACCTTGCACTGAAGGCTGGCCGATAAAAACGTCCCAGCTCCGTACGCCGATATCCCAGCTGGCCAGCTGTATTTTGCGATCGTCGGTGACATACCAGCACGCAGCAAGCAGCACGTAGAAATCGCTTTGCACAAAGCGATCCAGCGCATGCTTGCAGGCCAGGACGCCCGAATCGCCGGAAAGTCATCGTCGGTGATCAACCAGTCTTCATCCGGCTGCAGTTCGACGTCGTGCCGCTCGAACAAGCGGATCAGAAAACTCTGTAGCGCGGCGTTGTTCATCGGACATCCCAACATTCGTGCAGGTGAAAAAAACTCAGCGCTTGCTTGGGCGCCAGATCAAATGGCGAATAAGCATCGCCAGCAGCAACACCACCAGACAGGCGCCATAGCCATAAAGCGCCGGCAGCACTTGTTGCCAGATTGCCCCACTGGACGGACCAAACTCACCCATCGGCGCGGGCACTGTTGCGGCCTCAAAACCGATGACCGCAGATTGCACCGCCGCGCATGCGGCCAGCAACAGCATGATGAAATCAAAAATCCGCCGCCCGGAAGTACGTGGCAGGCTTTTCGGATAAGCCCAATAGGCCCAGCCGAGTATCAGCAACCAAGGTGCAAGCAACAGAATGGCGAGATAACGCATGGCTTTAAAGTCGTCCGTCAGCGCTCGCCATCTCAGTCCTGGGCGGCGAGCTGATCCAGTGCCTCTCGCAAGCGCGCGATGGCTTCGTCCCGTGCTTGTTCGTCGTGGTAATCCGGAGTGTCGGCAATCTGTTCGCCGTCGATATCCAACGCCATGCCATGCGTCCGCATCTGTAGCACCGCACCCACGGCGCCAAGGCTTTTCAAACGCTTTTGCATGACACCGGCCGCCTTCGGATCGGCAAACGATTTGGACAGCAACAACTCCTCGCCATCAGCAGAGAACAAGCGGAAACGGAAGCTACCATCGCCATCGCGAAAACTGGCGATGCGCGGCATTTTGTCCGTCTTCACCGCCGCTTTCGTCACCGGAGCGCTAAGTGCTGCGCCAGAACGCAGGCCAATGGCATCACGCAATACCGCGATAAGTGGCGCCGCGGTCATGCGTGCCTTGCGGGCACCCTCCTGCAAAATTTCTTCGATCGCCGCTGGCTGGGCGATAAGCGCGTCATAACGCTCGCGCATCGGCGCGACATCGGCTTCGATCCGCTCGAAAAGTAGCTGCTTGGCCTCGCCCCAACCGATACCGTCTTCCAGCGTCTGGCGAAATGCCGCGCTCTCCACGTCGCTGGCAAAAGCATGAAAGATGGTGAACAGCGCGGAGCTATCCGGGTCTTTCGGCTCACCCGGCATGATGGTCTCGCGCAACTGCTTTTTGCCGCCGGAGAACAAGGGAATGGTGTTGTCGTAGCTCTTGGACATCTTGCGGCCATCCAGGCCCGGCAAGGTGGCTACCTGCTCCTCGATCACCACCTCCGGCAGCACAAAGAACTCGCGACCGTAGGTGTGATTGAAGCGCTGCGCGATATCACGCGCCATTTCGATATGCTGAATTTGATCGCGCCCCACCGGCACCTTGTTCGCGTTGAAAGCGAGGATGTCGGCAGCCATCAGTACCGGATACATATACAAGCCGGCCGTGATCCCCGCATCGACGTCCTCGCCCGCTTCGGTGTTTTTGTCCACCGACGCCTTATAGGCCTGCGCGCGGTTGAGCAAACCCTTGGCCGTCACACAGGTCAAAAACCAGGTCAGCTCTGGAATTTCGGGAATATCAGACTGCCGGTAAAAGGTCACGCGCTGCGGATCGAGACCCGCCGCCAGCCAGGTCGCGGCGATCTCCAGCCGCGAACGTTCGATGCGCGCCGGATCATCGCTTTTGATCAGCGCGTGATAGTCGGCCATGAAGTAAAACGCATCGACATCCGCGCGACGGCTGGCGGCAACCGCCGGGCGAATCGCGCCCACATAGTTGCCCAGATGCGGGGTGCCGGTAGTGGTAATGCCGGTCAGTACACGAGTCTGCATATCGTTGACTTTATCAGTGTGTTTAGCGGATCAGGGTGGACTTGCCGAATAAGGACTCGACCAGATCGACCGCCAGGCGTGCCGTCTGGTTGCGCTTGTCGAAGGCCGGGTTTAGCTCGACGATATCCAGCGAACCCACTCGGCCCGCGTCGGCAATCATCTCCATGCACAACTGCGCCTCGCGGTAATTAGGCCCACCACGCACGGTGGTACCCACGCCCGGTGCGATGCTGGGGTCGAGGAAATCGACATCGAAGCTGACATGCAGATGCGTATGCTCGTCGATGCCAGCCAACGCCTCTTCCATCACGCGCTTGATGCCGGCTTCATCGATATGGCGCATATCGTGGATGGCAATCTTCGCCTCGCGCACCAGCCGCTTCTCGCCCTCATCCACCGAGCGAATGCCGATCTGCCGAAATACCTCGGGCGATACGGCGGGCGAGCTGCCGCCCAACTCGGTCAATTCTTTCGGGCCCTGACCGCACAAACAGGCCACCGGCATGCCATGGATATTGCCTGACGGCGTGACGTCGGCGGTGTTGAAGTCGGCATGCGCATCCAGCCACAGCACCCGCAGCTTTTTGCCCTGCTCACGGCAATAGCGCGCCACGGCGGTAATCGAACCGATCGCCAGGCAATGGTCGCCACCCAGCATGATCGGCAAGCGACCTTCATTCAATTCATCATAAATAGCCGTATAAACCGCTGTATTCCAGGCCACCACCTCGGACAGATGACGATAGCCATGCTCCGGCGGCAGCCATGGATTCATCGGCCCATGCAGATTGCCGTGATCGACGACTTCGAGTCCACGCCGGGTCAGCTTTTCAGCGAGCTTCGCTACGCGCAAAGCCTCCGGACCCATCGATGCGCCGCGATGACCAGCGCCAATATCGGTGGGAACACCTATCAGGGAAATGACCTGCTTGCCCATGTTTCCTCAGTCTGTCTGGATATCTGTCTGCCTCGGAATATCGAGGCTTCAAAGAGTAAGTGCGTTCTCGCGAACCAATGGCAGCCATTGCTGGCGCCAGGTATTCATGCTGCCTTCGAGCAGACGCATAGGGCTATCCAAGGCGACCATCGCGACAGCACGCCATGCACGGCAACGGCGATTCATACGCGGAACACCCATAAACCCTGGAATGGCTTGCTATTCATCGCGCCAAGTCTACAGGAACCCTATCGGCATCAAGCGACCGGCCCTTTGCTTTGCAGCGCAACACGCCACCAGTAACGCGGCTGGTAGTCACAGGACTAAAACAGAGCTCTGGCGAGCTTCATGGAGACGACCTTCATGCACTCGGCGCAGTGCGCGCCAGACCATGGTGCCGGCACCCGGATTCGAACTGGGGACCTACCGCTTACAAGGCGGTTGCTCTACCAACTGAGCTATGCCGGCGCATGGGCCGCGCAGTTTAGCAGGCTTGCAAGCATCTAATCTATCCAGCCAAACGATAATCCGCCCGAAAAGCCCGCCAAGCGCACGGTGCCCGAAAAGCGCGTCTCTCCGACAGATCAGCTGGCGCAGACCATGGCGAACGCGCGACAACGGCATGATGACGAAACCCAATAAGCGCCCAGTCAGCCCTTAGAAACAACCGGTGCTGTGCGAGCCCACGCCGCTATGAATGCGGCTGTGCCAATCGAAATGGGCGTTGTCGGCAATCGCCAGGTCCAGCCAGTATTCCGGCACGGTCTCGGTACGCTCGCTCATTTGCGCAGGAAAACCTCCAGCTACGACTTCGTCGCGGCGCTTGCGCGCATTGGCGGGGTCCTTGAACAGGCCCAGCGAAATCGTGTTCGACTGATCGCCAGAACTCACCACAAAATAATCGCCGATCTTTGAGGCACTCAGCTTGCGCGCCTGCTCCAATGCACGATCGCGACTGCCACTGGGCGGCAGGTGCACCCACCATCCTCGGCTCTGCGTCGTTTGCTCCTGACGCGAGCGCATACGTACCGCCTGGGTACTCAACGCACTGCGCGCAGTGCGCAGATCGACCTGGGTAGCGAAGGGCCCCAAGGCGGTGCAGGTATAGCTATTGGGGCGTGCCGGCGGCAGCGTTTGCGCGGCCACCGGCGCAGCCGTCTGGGCTGGCGCCGGGGCTGGCGCAATACTCGCACTCGGCGACACCGAACTGGAGGTAGCCGTCGATGCGGCGGGACGCTCTGATAGCAGCTTCAACGGAGGAATATCGGCGTCGGTGGCGCTGCGACCATGCGCATCATCCTGCCCAAGCCAAAGCCAGGCCCCCACAGCCATATTGAGCGCAATCAATAGAACAAAGAGCAGGCGCAGAAACATTCGGTGATCCACGTGCCATCAAGTAGGTGCCGGAGCAGAAGCGCAACGATCCGAAGTCATCTCGCATCGCGACATCGGGTCTCGGCTAAAGCGAGAGTCTAAACAGACGTCTGGGCTGGAGTATGTGTATTTGCCCACACCGCCAAACCATACAGCACGCCATCGGGCATTAATTGCGCGGGAAATGCCAGCAGCGGCAACAGCTGCCCGGCGTCGCCGCCGCCGAGACTCACGGTCATCGACCCACCGAGTTTCGGACTCATGCGTGCGACAAAGCGTTCGACCAGGGCGGCGGCCGCCTGCCAACACCCCGAAGCCACCGCATCGGCTGTGTTGTCTGCCACATCGAGGATCAGCCCCGGCCGCTCAGGCCGTACCCGTGCCGTCGCACCCAACAGCGATTGCTGCATCAGCTGCGGCCCTGGGGCGATCAAGCCCCCTAGATGACGGCCATCGCCGGCCAGCGCATCCAAGGTCAAACCCGTGCCCACGCCGATCAGCACGCAAGGCGCGTGGCCGCCGTGATAGGCCGCGACCATCGCCAGGAAGCGGTCGATACCCAAGCGCTCCGGCTCCGCATAAGCGCTACGCACCCCACAAGCCGCAGTCGGCGTGCGCAGCCAATACGTCGACTGCGCATAGCGCGACGTGACGATAGCCGCCACCTGCGCCTCGCGCGCGGCATCGACCACCGATGCGCCGAGGATCTGCGATGGCGCAGCTAACTCGCGCCAACTCTCGGTTAAAACCGCCTCGACATTTTCGTTCCAGGCCACCGCCCCGCGCGCGACTTCGGTGGAGCCGTCATGCAACACCCACTTCAATCGCGTATTGCCCAAGTCCAATAGCAATCTCATGCACGCCGCACCGTCACATCTGCACTATCGATTTGCCGCAGGCCTTGATCGGTCTGCAGCAGCAAGGCACCGCGTGCATCGACCCCCGCGCCGACACCATCGAGCGTGCCCAGCGCCCCCTGCAAACGCAGCGGCTTGCCGCTTAACAAATCATATTTGGCGTACTCATCGACAAAGCCGTCAAAACCTTCCCGCTCGAACTGAGCAAGGCCCTCGACCAGTGCGCCGATCAGGGTTGCTGCAGTACGGTTGCGATCAGGCGGGGTACCGCCGCACAAGCCCGCAAGATCACAGCTCGGCTGCCCAGCCTGTTCGCGCAATTGCGGCGTCAGGCGCAAGTTGAGGCCAATGCCGATTACCGCGGCACAGGGGCCTTGGTATTCGCCGCTGAGTTCGACCAGGATGCCGCCCAGCTTGCCGTCATGGGCCAGTATGTCGTTAGGCCATTTCAGCCCGGCACCGGCAACGCCCAGGGCATGGAGCGTACGCAGCACGATCACCCCGATAGCCAGCGAAAGCCCAGACAAAGCCGCAAATCCGCCATCGAACCGCTTCAAGCACGACAGATAAAGATTCAGCCCCGGTGGCGATAACCAGGGGCGGCCGCGGCGGCCACGCCCGGCGCTTTGGGTTTCAGCCAGCACCACGCTGAGATCGGCAGCCTGGGCAATCCGGCGCTGTAATTCGCTGGAGGTCGAATCGAGCTCCCAATGCAGCTCCAGCAGGCCAAGCCGCGCACTGGCGGCGGCCGGCAAGGCGGCGCGGATGGCCTGCTCATCAAGCATCTGCAGCGACCACGGCAGGCGATAACCCGCGGTGCCGCGCGCCTCGATCGGCACGCCACGCGCGCGCAGCGCCTCCACTTGCTTCCAGATCGCGGCGCGGGTCACCCCTTCACGCTCGGCCAGCGTCGCGCCGGAGGTAGCCTCGCCGTCAGCCAAGGTAGCCAGCAATTGTCGTGCCTGCATCAGCGTGCCATGCCTTGATAGTGCGCCGAAATTGCGAAGTCACTCGCACGGCGGGAATCGTCAGTCTCGTACATGGTCGGATTCTAGCCCGGCTCGCCCCCATCGGGCCGCCCGCGACATTTGCGATCACGTGGTGGTGGTGCGCGCCTGGGCCCTAGGCCAAACCGCTTAGGCTGCTCATCGCCTTCCCAAGCACTGGCATCAAGCCACCGTTTCTGCCAGCATCGGGAACTCTGCTTATGGGTCCTGGGGTCGGCTTGCCATGAGTGTCAAGCGGTTATTACTCGGATGTGCTCTGTGTGTCGCCAGCATCCATGCTGCGTCGGCCATGGAAGCTGACACCCAGGATATGACCGCCTCACAGCATGCAAGCAACGATTGCCCACCGCCGAAAGACAACAACGGCACTGGTGACGTGACGTTCATTGGTCACGAAGTGGCGCCGCAGGGCGGGCCGCCGTCCCCAGGTAGCAGCGATGGCGGCTCACGCAGCAGTTCACCGCCTCCTCCCAGCGGGCGCCGTCTCAGCCTGGGTTGGCAGTCGCTGCTTCCCGGCTCCATTCAGTAACTGTCATTGGCAGCGAGCGATTGGTGGCGACGTTTTCGGTCGCAATTCGAACCTCCCCCGATCCCTGATTTGTTATGGCGCCGCGCGCTAGCGGCCTGCCCGTTGGCGCTACGCCTCGACACGGCCAGACAGGCCGGATTGCGGCATTTGGCCACCATTTTCCTCGCGCGCAAGCGTTTTCACGCCCTGGCCGGCGCCGAACTGGACGAACGCCTGCGCCTGCTGATCGCCATGCAGGCTTGCTTACCCGCCTTACAACAAGGGCCACGCGGCTTGCGTGGCTGGAATGAAGTACTGATCTATCCCGGCGAATTCAAAGTGCGCCGCAAGCATCATGACGAACGCAGCGGCGTGGTCAGCGAGGCTGAGGATGTCTTGATTGGCGAAGCCTGGGAACATGGCCCGCTGGTGCTGTCGCTGGCCGACATCTTGCTGGACCTGGAACAGCCCTGGGACGGCTACAACGTCGTCGTGCATGAGATGGCGCACAAACTGGACATGCTCGATGGCCCGGCCGACGGGGTGCCGCCATTACCCTCCGGCATCGCTCGGCGCGCCTGGATCAATGCCTTTCAGCGCGCTTACGATGACTTGATCGCCGAAACGGCACGCGGGCGCGAGACACTGATCGACGCTTATGCGGCTGAAGGCACCGACGAATTCTTCGCCGTGGTCAGCGAGCTGCATTGGTCACAGCCCGGCGTATTACAACGCAGCGAGCCGGTCGTGGCCGAATTGTTGACCGCCTATTACGGACCTTCTCCGGCGCCGCATTGATATGACCTAGCGGCTCTGGCAGCCGCGCCTGAAACTCAGCTCGGCGGCAGCCTGACGCTAAAACGGGCGCCCCCGAATTCGGGCGAACGATCGACCGACAAATCGCCCCGGTAGGCGCGGATGATGTCTTGCACGATCGACAAGCCGATACCGTGACCCTGCACGCGCTCATCGCCACGCACGCCACGCTGAAGCACCTTCTCGACTTTATCGGCGTCGATGCCCGGCCCATCGTCTTCCACACTGATCCATAACCCTGGACGTTGACGACCCGCTTGCGGCTCCATCTTCACCACCAGCAAGACACGGTGCCCGGCCCACTTGAAGGCGTTCTCCAGCAGATTGCCCATCAACTCGAGCAAATCGCCCCGCTCGCCATAAAACACCGCGCCTTCGTCGATATCGAATTCGCACAGCACATTCTTGGCGGCGTACACCTTTTCCAGGCTTTGCACCAAATCCTCGGCATGGCCGGGAATCGGCACCGCGGTAGCGAACGTCTGCCGGCCGGAGGTTGCCGCGCGGGCAAGCTGATACGCCACCAGTTCATCCATTCGACGCACTTGATCGAGTACATCGCTACGCAGTGCGGTGGTGTCGTCCGCCGCCTCCAGACGGGAGCGGATCACCGCCAGCGGCGTCTTCAAGCTATGCGCCAGATCGGCCAGGGTGTTGCGATAGCGCGCACGCTGCTCGCGCTCACTGTCGATAAACGCGTTGATACGCTCAGTAAGGCCGGTCAGCTCCTGCGGATACTGGCTATCCAGCCGCTCGCTTTCGCTGCGCTCGACGCGGGTCATCTCGGTGGCCACTTTGCGCAATGGCGTAAGGCTCCAGCGCAGCAGAATCAGCTGCAACAGAATCAACATCACGCCTAGCGATGAAAGCCAAAACACCAGGCTGCGGCGCACCTCGGCGTTCTGACCTTCAAGCACTTCTTCCGTCTGCGCCACCATCAAGGTGAGACGCACGGATTTCTTTTCCGGCGTATCCATCGACACGCCATAGCTGTAGTAATACAGCCGCCCCGTGCGGGTATCGATCGGCCCGAACTGGCTTTGGCCGGGCTCCAGTTTTTTCAGAAAACTGAAATCGCGGCCGATCGCCGAAGCGGACTTCCAGATGGGACCATTGTCGACCAGCGCCACCGCATACAGCCCAGAGTCTGGGCGCGTAAAGCTAGGATCAGGCGGCGTATCGGGCAGCAGCACCTTGCCGAAGCGAGTGACCTCGGTGTTCGACAGATAGGCGGTTAGAAAATTTTCCAGGCGATCTTGCTGATCCCTCAGCACACTATCGGCATTGATGCGCGACAGGGTCAGTCCGACCACGCCAAGAAAGGCTGCCAAAACCAGCCCTGTGGCCAAAGCCGCACGCGCCGCCAATGAAAATGGGCGGCGCGACGGCGTAGGCTCATTTGTCGTCGCTATCGCTGCGGGGGATGGCAAAGCGGTATCCGCGTCCACGTACCGTCTCGATGGGTTTGAGAATACCTTCCGGATCCAGTTTCTTGCGCAGACGGCCGATGAAAACCTCCAGCACGTTCGAATCGCGATCATAATCCTGCTGGTAAATATGCTCGGTCAGGTCGGCTTTGGAAACCAGCTCGCCAGCATGCAGGATCAGGTATTCCAATACTTTGTACTCGTACGTGGTCAGGTCGACCAGCTTGCCCGACGCCGACACCGTTTGCGCCGTCGTATCGAGCCTGATCGGGCCGCAGGCCAGCACCGGCTTGGACCACCCACTGGCACGGCGAACCAGGGCATTGATGCGCGCCAACAGCTCTTCGACGTGAAATGGCTTGACCAGGAAGTCATCGGCGCCGTACTTCAGGCCCTCGACCTTATCTTGCCAGCTGCCACGAGCGGTCAGAATCAGGATCGGATATCGCCGACCGGACTCGCGCAACGCTTTAACCAAGTCCATACCGGACATTTTCGGCAAGCCCAGATCGATGATCGCCAGATCGAACGGCACTTCTTTCCCCAGGTACAGGCCTTCTTCGCCGTCCTGGGCGGCATCGACGGCAAAGCCATCGCGCTTTAGACGCGCTGCAAGCGTCTCACGCAATGGGGCCTCGTCCTCCACCAAAAGGATACGCATCAATCTTTCTCCTTATTGCCCTCACCGTCACCGGTCGAGTTTTTGGTTGAATCTGCGGAAGCTGGGCCCTTGGTACCCTCGGTAGTCACCGTCATCACGCGCACATGCCCCGAAGGCGTGAGCACTTTGATGCGGTGTTCGAAGGAGCCACGCCCGCGCCGTACCGTACTAGCAGACAGCACCTTGCCACCCGTTTCATGCTGAACCTGGCGAATCGCCTGCTCCAGCGTGATGGCGGGTTCACCCGCCTGTGCCAACACGGAACCAGTCCATGCCAGGCCAGCTACGGAAAACAGCAAAATTCCTATGAGCCGTATGTTTTTCATTGCTTATTTGGGTCTCGGTAGGGCCCCTAGAGCGGACCCCATTTCGTTCAGCTTATGCAGTCGCGGCTGAATACTGACCGGACAGACGCTCACTGTCACGCAGCAACCCGTTGCGGCGCCAAGGCCTGCTCCACCAGCCCCCATCCCGCTCCGGGCAAATGGGCGCCCTCGCTCAAGGTACGGCGGAAACCACGCGCCCCCGGCTGCCCTTGATACAGGCCCAGCAGATGCCGGCTGATGTGTTTCAAGGCGGCGCCCCGAGCCAGCTCAGCCTCGATATAGGGCCGCATGCGTTGCAGCATATGGGCACGCTCCGGCAGGGGCTCGCCATATAACGCGGCCTCGACCTGGGCCAGCAGATACGGGTCGTGATACGCGGCGCGCCCCAGCATCACGCCATCGACGTGCCCCAGCTGCGCCTGCACCTCTTCTACCGTGGAGATTCCGCCATTGATCACCACGGTAAGCTGCGGAAATTCGCGCTTGAGGCGATAAACCCGCTGATAGTCCAGCGGCGGAATTTCGCGGTTCTCCTTGGGGCTCAAGCCCTTCAACCACGCCTTGCGCGCATGCACCACCAACACCTCGACACCGGCGCCCAGCATGGTCTCAGTAAAGTGCTGCAGATCGGCATAGTCATCCTGATCATCCACGCCGATGCGGCATTTCACCGTGACCGGGACATCCACCGCATCGCGCATGGCCTTGACGCAATCGCCGACCAAGGCCGGTTCATACATCAGGCAGGCACCAAAACGGCCCGACTGAACCCGGTCAGAGGGGCAGCCCACATTGAGATTGATCTCGTCGTAACCTGCATCGGCGCCATAACGCGCCGCCGTCGCCAGCTCCCGCGCATCGCTGCCACCCAATTGCAGCGCCACCGGATGCTCTTGCTGGCTGTGCTCCAAGAGCCGCAACTGCTGCCCCCGTACCAAGGCCGCGCTGGTCACCATCTCGGTATACAGCCGCGCATGCGGCGACAACAAACGATGGAAATACCGGCAGTGCCGGTCGGTCCAGTCCATCATCGGCGCGACAGTGAGGCGGAAATCAGAGGGGTCGATAGGCTGCATGGCGGCATTTTAGCCGGTTCGGCGCGCGGGCATCCAAGCAGCATTCTTTAGTGCATGAGCAGCCAGTGCGCGTAGGTGACTCGGTGATTGAAATGGTCAGGAACAACTCGGGGGTGTCGCCGCACACGGGTAATCAACCTGCCCCCGTACTTCATGACGCGAATCAAACACGGCCGTCTCAGGTATTACAAAGCCCTACAAATTGAATGGCCGGCTTTCCCTCTACTTCAAGACGCCCTTTGCCACCCCAACATCACGTAGTCCAGCCCCAGGCGTGACCTCTGTGGTGATGTCCGCAGTCGGAAGCGGACATCTGCGGGAGGTCTACCGTCCACTACGATAGCTCCTTCCCATCATGCTGCCCCATCCAGGATGTCAGCGACTACTGCTTTCCGCCAAGCTCCACATCAATGCCAGCAACGACATGGCCGCCATCATCACCCACATGCCGATGGCGGACATAGATGGTTCTCCAGCCAGCCAGTCACGCCAGCCGTTATGAAGCAGCGGCAGGCTATCCATGCAGATCCAACACGCTGCAGTCCCTATCAGCACACCTATCCATAATGGCCATGTGGCTCGGCGGCGACGGGGTGGCAAATGCTGCATGACGCGCTCACTGAAACCGTCGTCGGCAACGGGACCATCGAACTGCCGGCGCATCAGCGCTTCGATAGTGTCGTCGTGCGATTCATTCATGATGTTTCCTCCGTGTTCGCATCGCGCCAGTCAGCTAGCCAGGTCTTTAATTTTGCTTTGCCGCGCGTCGCATGAGTCTTCACC
>NZ_JAPDPE010000066.1 GCF_026283955.1 Dyella silvatica
GTGAGCTGCCAATGCGCTTCGATGCGGACGAATCCGCGCCGCGCTCCTAGACCGGCTGTTTAGAGAATCCCTTTGACCCCCGCGCCGAACGCGGTAATCAGGCGGGTGTAGATCAGTTTGGGCGACAGCGCGACATCTGGGAAATCGCCGACCGGCGTATAGCAGCTGAAGAAGGCCGGGTCACTCGGGCGCATCGGTGTACAGCCAGCTTTGAGGTCGTAGCTGGTGGCGTAGCGGTAAGGCCACAAGTCGAACACCGGCAAGCTTTCTGAGATATCGGCGATCACTTCGCTGATATTGCCCAGCACCGGTATCGATGGTTTGCGCGGGGCGATCACCCAGGCGTTCTCGGGCTGGGTGTCACGCATGATGTTCTGGCGCAGTTGCTCGGCGAATTCGCGGTCATAAACAATGACGCCGGCCTCGGTGTTGTAGTGATCCGAGCGCGGGTCGAAGTTGTGCGAGCCGACCATGGCGAAGTTGTCATCGACCACGATGGATTTGGCATGCAGGCCGAAACGCCGGCCTGCACTGATCAACGGCGCCGGACGGCTGCCACGGCCGCGACGGCTGCCGAACAGACTGCGGGTTTCGGTGTTGGCGATCGGCCTGCGGCGGTTGGTGGGCGCGCTGGGCAGATCGAGGCCAGGGCCGCCGTCTTCGCTGGCATAGGCGTTGTCTTCAGCCGGGCCCGGCGCATGCGGTTTGAGTTCGTAGATCTCAAAGCCGTAGCTGTTGAGATAACGCTTGCGATGCTTATACGACAGCGCATATACCGCGAACGCATCGGTGGAGGCCAGTGAATTTGTGGAGACGATGATGCGTGGTGGTGCATCGCGCTTGCGCAAGCGCTTGAAGATGTTCTGCGCGCGGCGGCTCATCACCAGATATGGTGTTTGCAGCAGCACTTCGTGTTGAGCCTGGCCGACCAGACGCATGACGCGGGCGGTGAATTCGCGCGCATTGCGCTTTTGCGGCTGCTCGGTTTTCGCCGGAAGATCGCTGAAATATTCGACCTTGCTGGTACGCAAGCTATCGGCGAGCAGGTTGTCGGCCAGCCAGTTGGCATCGCCTGCTTCGTCTTGCACACGAGCGACGCGCGAAGGGTGGGCGTAATGCGGCGCAGGCCAGATGGCACTGGGTGAGGTACGCGGTTCGGGTGCATTGACCAGGCTGCGATTGACGTCGCGCAAATGGGTTAGCGGTGTGGAGCGCTTGTGGTTCCAGAACAGCTCAAAGCTGTGCGCCATCGCCTTGGCGGCCGCACCGCCGACCATCACATCGCGATCGACATAGTCGTATTCCTCGTCCCAGTCGAAATAACGATCCTGGTAGTTGCGCCCGCCAGTGATGCCGATATTGCCGTCGACCAGCAGCAGTTTGTTATGCATGCGCTGGTTGAATTTCATGAAGCAACAAACGATGCCGGCGGCGAATTCCAACGGCGGCGTCTGTGCTTTGTGGAAGGTCGGGTTGTAGAGCCGCACCTCAAACCCGCTGTGCACGCGGGCGAGTCGATTGAGCAGGTTCAAGTCGCCAAAGGAGAACAACTGGTCGGCGAGGATACGTACTTTGACGCCGCGGCGAGCGGCCTGGACCAGTTCATCGAGGAATAACTGGCCGGCGTCGTCCTGATCCCAGATATAGGTTTGCACATCGATCGATTGCCGTGCGCCGCGGATCAGATTGAGCCGCGCGACCAGCGCATCTTCACTGTCGCCGAGCAAGGTCACCATATTGACCGGCTGCTCATCGGTGGATTCCGTCATCGCCTGCGCGGCGGCATCCAGCAGCGGCGAGGGAGCGGCGCAATGATCGTCGCGCTGGCAGCTGAGGGTGTGGTCGGTGCTGGCGGCAACCACGGTGTCGGCGCGGCGAATCTGCGCTTGCGACAGACTGCAGCCCGTCAGCAAAAGCATCGAGGCGGCTAGAAGAAGGGCAAGGATTCGGTACAAGCGCATGGCCGGAATGATAGGTGCTGCACGCTGCACTTGTACGAATGAAACGTAAGGCAAGGTCTTGCAGGAAGGCCGAACAAGCACCCAGGTTTTAGCGGGCTTCATCCAGGGCGATGACCAGGCCCAACTCGACTCGGTCGGAGAGTGCCGTGCGGTACCCGGTCATGCCGAAATCGCCGCGTTGAATATAGCCGTGCAATTCAATCAGGCATTGCTGCGGAGCGTTGGAAGGGCAGTTGGCCGGCAAGAGTTCGAAGCGTGCCGCCCGCGTCACTCCGCGCAGGGTGATCCAGCCGTTCAATTGACCGCCTTGCTCCAGGGCAGCGATCGGCACCGGCGAGGAAACAAAACGGATCGACGTGTAACGCTCGGCGTCGAAAAATTCCGGCGCCAAGACCCAACGGCGAAAGCGTTCGGAGTCCATGCGAATGCTGTCCACCTGGATACGTGCATCTACGGTGGCCATGTCGCGCTGGGGGCTTAGGGTGATTTCGCCATCAATTTGTTCGAAGCGCCCCATGATCTTGCGCAGCCAAAGCAGCTTGACACCGAACTCGGCATGCGAGCGTCCGGTGGCACTGCGGTAATCGGTGTGGGCTTGGCTGGGTAGCGATAGCAGGGCTGGCCATAAGCACAGCCATGCCACAGCATGTTTTACGGCGACCAGAAGGCATCCAGTCGGGCTTTGCCCGGTTCCAGCGGACCCTGGTCGAGATGCAACACGGCCAAGCCACCCGGCGGCATGCCGCGAAATTCGTCCGAGCGCCCCTCGACCAGGAGCGCGACCAGCCGTTCGAAGCCGGGGTTGTGCCCGACCAGCAAGACGGTACCCGCGTCATTGTGTTGATCGAGCAGTGCGAGCAGTTCGCCCGGCGTCGCGTCGTAGATCTCGTTGGCCAGTTGCGGCTCAGGCGAGTGGCTCAGTGCAGCCAGCGCCAGGGTGGCGGTGCTCTTGGTGCGTTCGGCATGTGAGCACAGCACGCGGTCCGGATGCTTGCCGTGCTTGGCCAGCCAGACCCCGGCGGCACGAGCTTCTTGCTCGCCGTGTTCACTCAGGTGTCGCTCCAGATCGCCGCCCCCGGCCTTGGCCGGCTGGGCTTCGGCGTGACGCAACAAGATCAGTTCGTGCATGGGGGTACTCCTGGCTAAGGCGGTGCCGCGCGTCCCGCGACGGTCGTCAATTCAATGTTGGCGTTTGATCCAGCGCAGCAAGGGCTTCCAATCCTCTTGATGACCACGGACATGCTCGGAACTGTAATCGAAGATACCTTTGCCCAATGCGCTAAGCAGCACATAGGCCTGACTGTCGCGCAGTTGTGCGACCAGCGGAAAGGGGGAATGTTCACGGACTTGTTCAACCGCGTCCTGGCTGGCGCGGGTCCACGGCTTGAGTCGGTTGGCGACCAGCGCCACCGGCAGCTTGCCGCGCTTGATCTTGCCGATGTCTTTCAGGTGCGAGAGAAAGTTGAGCGTGGCATCCAGATCGAAGGGGGACGGCAAGACCGGCACCAACAGTACGTCGGCCTGCTCCAGATACGGTTCCAACTCGCGTTCATGTGAGCCGGCAGGGGTGTCGATAAGCAGGCGCTGGGTGTCTGGGGGGAGTTTATCCAGCGATTTGCGACCGCCTTCGAGTGCCAGTACACCTGGAACATTGTCGGGTCGCAACGCGGCCCAGCGGTAGCTGGAGCCTTGGCGGTCCACATCGACAATCGCCGTGTGCTTGCCTTCTTGTGCCCATTGCGAAGCTAGCTGGGTGACCAGCGTGCTCTTGCCGCAACCACCCTTGCTGCTTGCTACCAGCACCGTAAGCATGCGCCGCTCCACATCTGGGAAGGTGCGGGCAAGCGTACATGTTGCAGCGGGGAATGGGGAACAGGGAGCGGGATTCAGGCCAGCCGATGGCTTTGCCGTTGCCTGCTCCCGGTTTCCTTATTTCCCGTGCGCCTCTTTCGCTTGCGCGCTTTGCGGCTGCCAATCCGTCGGCGGATCGACCGAAATGCTGTAGTCGCGCAGTGCGGCCAGCACCATGCTCATCTCGGTACCACCACTGCGGGCCAGTGCCAGCAGATGTTGGGCGGTGGCTTTGTCCGAGGCCGCGCGGGTCGACAGCTGGGCGAAGTTCTGCACCTGCCAGATCAGGCTGCGGCGGGCGCGCTTGGCGTCTTCCTGCTGCTCGGCGTCGCTGGACAAAACTTCGCGCAGATGCAGGCCGAGCGAGCGGGCCAGCGGGCTCGAACCCCATTCCAAGGTTTTGCCGAGCTTGAGGCAGTCGTCTTTCAGGGTGGGATCGTCGCTGTCGCTTTCGCACAGCTTGGCGGTGGCCTGCAAACCCGATTGCGGCAGGGTGCCCGCTACGCTGTAGACGATCATCGCCTGGACGCCGCTGGCGCCAGCGGCCGATGCGGGGTCAATCGTGTCGGCCGGCGGCGGCAGTGCGCTGACGGTGCTGGCCAGGGCTTTCAGGCTGGCGCCGGTGTAGTCGTCATAAAGCTTGGCGGCGGCGGCTTTGGCGAGTTCTTCGCGGGCCAGCTTTTTCTTGTCATTGCGTACGTCCTGGCCCAGTTTGAGCAGCCACACGGCGGCATTGTCCGGCGCCTGCTCGGTCAATTTGGCCATGGCCTCTTGATTGGGGCAGGTATCGGCCTGTTCGTCGCAGTCGCTGAGGCGGACCCAGCTGACCTCCGGGCCGCTGTCATCGGCCTGCGAGGCGCGGTCGATCAAGGTATGGAAATCGTTGTACTTGGGCTGATTCGGCAGCGGCCGGGCAAGCAAGGCCGCCCCCAGCAAGGGCATGGCATCGGCGCGCGGCGCCAATACGCTGACCAGGTCGCGCTGAAAGGCAATCAGCGCTTGATTGCGGGCTACATCAGGCTTCTTGGCTGGCGTTGAACCGGCAAAGGCGGGGGCTACCGGCAAAGCACAAAGCAGGCTTAAAGCCAGAAAGCGCAATCCACGCATGACGTTCTCCATGGAAAACAAAGCCGCAAGCATACCGGCCCTGTCTTAAGCGCGGCTGATTCCTGGTCGGCGGCGGGCCAGGAGATGCCGCCAAGGCTCGTCGTGACCGCGGTTTATTGAACTGCCGACCGGCCTGCACATACCGAATGAAGCGACGATGAAGCTGGGGCGCGCATTCCGGGCCGTATGCGGCGACAGGGTGCTAGCCTGCGGCATAAATAGCAGGAAGACCTGTGATGAATGATTTATCTATGTTCGCCGAAGGGCGAGCGCCTTGGTTCGTCGGCTGGGGCACATTAGCGCTGATCACTGCGGGCCTGGCGCAAGGCAAGAATCGCAGTGGCTTGTTATGGTTTTTACTTTCTCTGGTGATTGGCCCGGTCGCTACCTTGCTGCTGGTGCTGCTGCCCAAGCCGCGGACCACCATGTTCTAGCCGCAGGAGCCCGCTGTGCGGCTCCTGCAAGCTGTTTCAGCCATTTGAAGCGCGTGGCTTACTCGCCGAACGCTTCGCGCAAGAACTCCGGCTGGGCCAGCGCGCCGCGATGAATATCGGCGTTGTAGTAGCGGGTCGGGAAGTTTTTGCTGATCGCGCCGCGCTCACGGAAACCGGCCAGATCGCCGCCCTTGCGGGCCATGGTGCAGCTCCACCAGCCGGTGGGGTAGCACGGCTGCGGGAAGGGCAGGGTTTTCACCGCAGTGACTGCGGCAGTGCGCATGGCCGCACGCATCGACTTGATCAGCTCCAGATGGGCCAGCGGCGATTCGCTTTGCTGTACCAGGATGCCGCCATGACGCAGTGCCTTATGGCAGCTGGAGTAGAACGCGGCGTTGAACAAGCCCTCGGCCGGGCCGACCGGGTCGGTCGAATCGACGATGATCAGATCCAGCGACTCTGGCTCGGCTTCGGCCATGTATTTGATGCCGTCGATGAACAACAGCTCGGCGCGCGGATCGTTGTTCGACTCGCACAGCTCGGGGAAATACTGCTCGGCCAGGCGGGTCACGCGCTCGTCGATTTCCACCTGTACGGCCGATTCCACTTCCTCGTGCTTGAGCACCTCACGCAAGGTGCCGCAGTCGCCGCCGCCGATAATCACCACGCGCTTGGCGCGCGCATGGGTGAACAGCGCCGGGTGGGTCATCATTTCGTGATAGAGGAAATTATCGCGGCTGGTCAGCATGACGCAGCCGTCGATGACCATCAGATTGCCCCAGTCGGTGGTCTGGTAGATCTCGATGGTCTGGAAAGGGGTCTTTTCTGCATGAAGCAGTTTCTCCACGCGAAAACCGATGGAGGAGCCGGAAGCCTGGTGTGCTTCGGTAAACCAGCTGAGCTGCTGCGACATGGAGGGCGATCCTGACGTACGGGTAAGGTCAAAGAGCGGGAATTGTAGCCGCAACGGCGACCAACGGGAGCTTGGGGCCGTTTCAGATCAACGGCACATTGTCACAGCTGCCTATTACAATGCCTGCCTGGCCTGGCGCAGCGATTCCGCCGCAAGGGCCGACAAGTCTGTTCGGCCCCGCGGCGTGCGAGGCTTCCGGCCGGCCGACTTCGTTTTCGTCTAGGCGCGCCGCTGCGACGACATCATCCGTTAGTGTGAGTCTGGTATGTCTTCCGGCTATCCGGAAACCTGCCGCAGGCTCTAAGGAGATTTCAGTCTCATGGCGACCCCCCACATGGCTACCCCCTGGAACATTGCCGCCTCCCGCCATACCTATGCCATTCCGCATTGGGGCGATGGCTACGTCGATGTCGACGATGCCGGCCATATCGTGATGCGCCCGCGTGGCGCCCATGGCCCCGCGCTGTCGTTGCCGGCGATTGTCGAGCGGGCCCGCGCCGAGGGCCTGCGCCTGCCCTTGCTGGTGCGTTTTCCCGACATCCTGGCTGACCGCCTGGCGCGATTGCAGCGTGCCTTTGCCAAGGCGATCGAGGAGATGGACTACACCGGCGGCTATACGGCGGTTTATCCGATCAAGGTGAACCAGCAGCGTGGCGTGGCCGGCGAGCTGGTGGCCGCGGGCGTCGAGGGTTTTGGCCTGGAGGCCGGCTCCAAGCCTGAGCTGATGGCGGTGCTGGCGATGGCTCGCCCCGGCAGTATCGTGATCTGCAACGGCTACAAGGACCGCGAATACATCCGGCTGGCCCTGATCGGACGCAAGCTGGGCCTGCGCGTGCATATCGTGATCGAGAAACTTTCCGAACTGGATCATGTGCTGGCCGAGGCCACGGCGCTCGGCGTCGAGCCTTTGCTCGGCGTGCGGGTGCGCCTGGCCTCGATTGGCGCGGGCAAATGGCAGAACACCGGCGGTGACAAGGGCAAGTTCGGCTTGTCGCCCAGTCAAGTGCTGACCTTGATCCGCCGCCTGGACGAGGCTGGCCTCAAGCACAGCTTGAAATTGCAGCACTTCCACATGGGTTCGCAGATTTCCAATGTGCGCGACATCGCCGCCGGCATGCGCGAGGCGACCCGCTACTTTGTCGAGCTGCGCCAGATGGGCGTGCCGCTGGAGATTGTCGACGTCGGTGGCGGCCTCGGCGTGGATTACGAAGGCTCGCGTTCGCGCAGCCACAACTCGATCAATTACTCGATCGAACAATATGCCGCGACCATCGTGCAGTCGCTGGCCGAAGCGGTGACCGAGAATGGCCTGGCGGCGCCGCACATCATCACTGAGGCGGGGCGCGCCATGACGGCGCATCACGCGGTGATGGTGGTCAACATCACCGAAGTGGAAGAAGTGCCGGCGGGCAGCATCCCTGCGCCCCGCGAAGACGAACCCACCGTACTGCGTCACCTGCGCGAAACCTATGCGGAGCTGGACAGCCGCCCGGCGCTGGAGCTGTTTCACGAGGCACAGCATCACCTGGTCGAGGGTCAGACGCTATACGCGCTGGGCCAGCTGGCGCTGGATGATCGCGCCCGTCTCGACGAGATGTATTACGCCATCGCCAATGCGGTGCGTCAGCGCCTGTTGCCCGCCGAGCGTGCGCATCGGCAGGCCATGGATGAGCTCGACGAGAAGCTGGTGGACAAATATTTCGCCAACTTCTCGGTATTCGAGTCGGTGCCGGATATCTGGGCGATCGAGCAGATCTTTCCGATTGCGCCGATTGCGCGGCTAGACGAGGAGCCCACCCGCCGCGGTGTCATCGTCGACCTCACCTGCGATTCGGACGGCCGTATCGATCACTACGTCGATGCTGAGGGCGTCGACGTGAGCTTGCCGCTGCATTCGCTCAAAGAGGGCGAAAGCTATCGGCTTGGTATCTTCATGGTGGGTGCTTATCAAGAGACCCTGGGCGACATCCACAACCTGTTCGGTGACACCGATGCGGTGAATGTGCGGGTGGATGGCGAGTCGTATGTTTTTGCGCACAAGCGTCGCGGCGATACCACCGACCTGATGCTCGACTATGTCGGCTATGACCTGGAGGCGTTGCGCAGCAGCTATCGCGAGCGTATTGCGGCCGCTGGCGTACAGGGCGATGCCGCTGAAACACTGTTTGTCACATTGAATGCAGGATTGACCGGCTACACCTACCTATCGGAAGGCGTCAGCTGAATGATCTAGAAGCGCGCTTCGCGCATGCCGGTGTCGGTGACAGCGATGGATGTGGTGCTCACCGGCTTGCGCCCACGAAGTGAACTACAACGACAGTTCCCCCCACTGAAGGAATAGTTATGGCAGGTCTGCAAGGTAAGGTAGCGTTGATCACTGGTGCCGCCAGTGGTATCGGCAAGGCGATTGCCGAGTTGTATGCGAAGAATGGCGCCATGGTGGCCATTGCCGACATCAATCAGCAGGCCGCCGATGCGGCTGCGGCAGAGATCAATGCGGCGGGCGGCAAGGCGATCGGTATCGAGATGGATGTCACTGACGAGGCCGCGGTAAACGCCGGCACCGATAAAGTGGTGGCGACCTTTGGCCAGTTGGATATTCTGATTTCCAATGCTGGCGTGCAAATCATCAATCCGATCGATCAATTTGCCTTTGCCGACTGGAAGAAAATGCTGGCGATCCATCTGGATGGCGGCTTTCTCACCACCAAGGCGGCGCTCAAGCACATGTACAAAGACGATCACGGCGGGGTGGTGATCTATATGGGCTCGGTGCATTCGCACGAGGCCTCCAAGCTGAAATCGGCTTATGTCACGGCCAAGCATGGCCTGCTCGGCCTGGCCCGCACGCTGGCGAAAGAAGGCGCGGCGCATAACGTGCGCTCGCATGTGATCTGCCCAGGCTTTGTGCGCACGCCGCTGGTGGAGAAGCAGATTCCCGAGCAAGCCAAAGAGCTGGGCATCAGCGAAGCGGATGTGATCAAGAACGTGATGCTCAAGGATACGGTTGATGGTGTGTTCACCACGGTCGAAGACATCGCGGAAACCGCGTTGTATCTAGCGGCATTCCCGTCGGCGGCCTTGACCGGCCAATCCTTTGTGGTCAGCCACGGCTGGTACATGCAATAAGGCGCATGGCAGTAAAGGTACATGCAGTAAACGCGCACTGCGTCCGGTCCGGCAGCGCTGGATCAGACGCGGGCGCTCCCTTTCGGTAGGTATCCGGCCCGCATGGATCTATGCGGGCCTAGTGGTCCAGTCGCCAGGAGTTTGTATGAAGATCGCCGATGTTAAAGCGAACGCATTTGCCATGCCGTTGACCAGCCCGGCTTTTCCGCCCGGCCCTTACCGTTTCGTCAATCGCGAATTTCTCGTTATCACTTATCGCACCGACCTCGACGCATTGCGCGCGGTGGTGCCCGAGCCGCTGGAAGTCACCGAGCCACTGGTCAAATACGAATTCATCCGTATGCCCGACTCCACCGGTTTTGGTGATTACACCGAATCGGGCCAGGTGATTCCCGTGAGCTTCCGTGGTCAACACGGCGGCTATGTGCATTCGATGTATTTGAACGATCACCCACCGATTGCCGGTGGCCGTGAGCTGTGGGGCTTTCCGAAGAAGCTTGCCAGCCCGCTATTGGAAACCGAGATTGACACCTTGGTCGGCACCCTAGATTACGGCAAGGTGCGGGTGGCCAAGGCCACCATGGGTTTCAAGCATCGTGAGGCCGATCACGCCGCCGTGCTGGCCAGCCTGGCCGCGCCGAACTTCTTGCTGAAAATTATTCCACACGTCGATGGCACGCCACGCATTTGCGAACTGGTCCGTTACTACACCACCAACGTCACTTTGAAAGGCGCCTGGAACGGCCCCTCGTCGTTGGAGCTGCATCCGCACGCGCTGGCACCGGTGGCGGATTTGCCTGTGCTCAAAGTGGAATCGGCCTTGCACTTCATCACCGATCTCACCCTCGATCTGGGCACCGTCGTGCATGACTATCTGGCCAACGACTAATGGATACGACCAAGAGCAAATCGCATAAGCCGGCCGAGCAGCCGTCGCCGAAATCGGTGCGAGAGCGCTATCAATTGACCGCCCTGGTATTGCAGGGCGGTGGCGCCTTGGGCGCTTATCAGGCGGGTGTGTACCAAGCGCTGGATGAGGCCGGGCTGCAACCGGATTGGATCGCCGGTATTTCGATCGGCGCCTTGAACGCGGCCATCATCGCCGGTAATGCGCCGCAGCACCGGGTCGAACGATTGCACGAATTCTGGGACACGATTTGTCGGCCGCCGTTTTTCCCGGCGCCGTTCGCCTCGCCGCTGTTCGATAATCTCAGCTGGCCGGTGCAAATGCAGAACAGCTTCAGCGGTCTGGCCGCATGGCGGGCGATGACGGAAGGCCAGGCAGGGTTTTTCTATCCGCGTATTCCGCCGCCGTTGTTTCCGTTGAAAGCTGGCCCGACCACGGCGAGCTATTACGACACGGCACCTTTGCGCAGCACCCTGGAGCGGCTGGTCGATTTCGATCGAATCAACGACGCGCGCGCCATGCGCGTATCGGTGGGCGCGGTGAACGTACGTACCGGTAACTTTGCGTATTTCGACAATACCCAGGGGCCGCTGCGGGCCGAGCATTTCATGGCTTCGGGCGCGCTGCCGCCGGGCTTTCCGGCGGTCGAGATCGATGGCGAGTTCTACTGGGATGGCGGCATGGTGTCGAACACGCCGCTCTACAAAGTACTTGCCGAGCGGCCGTGCCACGACGCGTTGATTTTCCAGGTCGATCTGTGGAGCGCGGTGGGTGAGCTGCCGCATGACTTTACCGAGTACATGCGCCTGAACCAGGAAAACCAGCGTCTCTTGCATGACTTGATGGCATTGGTGCCCGAAGATCGTCGTGGTGAGTTGGCTTACCGGCGGGCCGAAGCGCGGGCTTCCGGCGCGCTGACCAATCTGATCCATTTGATTTATCGCAATAAACCGTACGAAGGGCACTACAAAGATTACGAGTTCAGCGCCAATAGCATGCGCGAGCATTGGCGCAGCGGCCTGGCTGATATGCAGCACACGCTGGGGCATCCGCAATGGCTGAATGCACCCAGCCCGGAGCATCCCTTTGTCACCCACGACTTGCATCGCAACGACTGAGCATTTAGTACCGAAGGACATCAAGCATGACCCTTAAAGCAGCTTTTATCGGACTTGGCGCCATGGGGGCGCCGATGGCAGGGCATTTGAAATCGAAGGGGCTGCTGTATGCCGTAGCCAATCGTAGCCATGCCAAGGCCGAGGCGTTGGCGCAGCAACTGGGTGTGACCGCGCCGGCTACGCTGGCTGAGTTGGCCGCTTCATGCCATCGTGATCGATCACTCCACCGTCGCACCGGATACGGCGAAACAGGCAGCGCAGCGGCTGGCGGCGGTGGGTGCGCATTTTCTCGATGCGCCGGTCTCCGGTGGTGTCGAAGGCGCCAAGAACGGCAAGCTGTCAGTCATGGTGGGTGGCGAGGCCGAGGCGCTGGAACGTGCACGGCCGGTGTTGGAAGCCTATGCACTGCGCGTCACGCATCTCGGTGGCGTGGGGGCGGGTCAGGCCACCAAGGCTGTGAATCAGGTATTGGTGGCGGGTATCGCGCAGGCCGTATGCGAAGGGTTGGCGCTGGGCGAGGCTCTCGGGCTGGCGCCTGAGCATTTGCTGCCCACGCTGGGGGCGGGCGCGGCGGGTAACTGGTTCTTGGAAAAACGTGGCGCCACGATGTTGCGCAACGAGTTCTCGGTGGGCTTCAAATTGGCCTTGCTGCACAAAGATCTGGCCATCGTGCGTGGTATCGCCGAGCAGGCGGGTACCGAGCGCACGGTGATCGAGCGCTCGTTGGCCGACTATGCCGAGCTGATGAGCCAGGGTTACGGTGATGACGATATTTCAGCCTTGATCCGGCTTAAGCGGCCTGGCTGATCGGCCCGGCTGGCCGAAACGAATAAGGGCGCCAGCGGCGCCCTTATTCGTTTCGGCATCGGATGAGTCGAGTCGAGCTTTATTTGCCTTCTTTCAAGGCGATCGCGCTGATACCGGCCGAGGACAAACGCTGCTTGGTCGCTTCCAGTTCAGTGGCCGAACGGAACGGACCGAGGCGCACGCGGTTGTAGCTCTGTCCATTCACGTTGACGCTGGCGACATTGGCAACGAAGCCCTGCAAGGCCAGCTTGGCTTTCAGGCTTTCGGCGTCGGCGGAGCTGGGAAAAGCGCCTACTTGCAGCAAATACCCGCTGCCGCCAGCGGCGGCGGGTGCTGGGTTGGTCGCTGCGGCGGGTGCCGCGGTAATGGTTTCGCTGACGGCGGCCGGGGCATTACTGGCGGCAGGCTTCTGGGCGGCAGCCTGCTGCTGTTGGGCCTGGGTGGCGGCCTGTTGTTGCGCGGCGGCTTGTTTCTGCTGTGCCTCGGCGCGCGCTTGTGCGCTGATCTCGGCGTCCGGAATACGTACTTCTTTTTCAGATAGCACTGAGTAGAAGTCGAACTGCGGTTTTTTAGGCGCGGCGGCGCTTTCGCTGGCGGCCGGTTGATCGACCGCGCCCGGTTCGCTGCCGCGCTGCGCGGTGGCCTGCGCATTGGGTTGCGGGGCATCGCCGGATTTGCCGCCCATCGGCAGCTGGCCGCGCCACGCAAACATCAGCACCGCGCCGATCAAGACGCCGATGATGGCCCAGCCCCAGGCTGGAAACCCGCCGCTGCTATTGCGTACGGCCTGTCGGCCCTTGCTGCTCTTACGTGCTGCCATTACATGCTCTCCGGGGCATCGAGGCCCAGCAAACCGAGACCGTTCTTCAACACCTGCCGGGTTGCCATCAGCAGGGCGAGGCGGGCGTGGCGAAGTTCGGTCTCGTCAATCAGTACTTTGTGCTTGTCATAGAATGTGTGCAGCGCGTTGGCCAGTTCGCGCAGCCAGTTGGCGATCAAATGCGGTTCCAGGCTAGCGGCGGCGATCTCGACCATTTCAGGGAAACGCGATAGCTCGGTCAGCAGCGCCTGTTCATCCTCGTTACCGAGCAGGGCCAGTTGTTGCAGACCGTCTTCCATGTGGAAGCTCCAACCTTTCTCATCGAGCTGACGGAATACCCGGCAGATGCGTGCATGCGCATATTGCACGTAGTAGACCGGGTTGTCGCGGCTTTGCGAGCGAGCTAGATCGATATCGAAGACCAACTGCGAATCGGCCTTGCGGGCGATCAGGAAGTAACGCGTGGCATCGCGGCCGACTTCATCGATCAGGTCGCGCAGCGTGACGTAGGAGCCGGCGCGCTTGGAGATCTTCACCTCTTCGCCGCCGCGCATCACCGTCACCATTTGGTGCAGCACATATTCTGGCCAACCCTTGGGGATGCCGGTATCCAGCGCTTGCAAACCGGCTTTGACGCGGGCCAGGCTGCCGTGGTGGTCAGAGCCAAGCTCGGTGATGGCGCGCTCGTAACCGCGCTGCCACTTGCTCAGGTGATAAGCCACGTCCGGCAGGAAGTAGGTATAGGTGCCGTCGGACTTGCGCATGACGCGGTCTTTGTCGTCACCGAAATCGGTACTGCGCAGCCACAGCGCGCCGCCTTCTTCATAGGTGTGACCGTGTGCCACCAGCTCGCGCACGGTTTCTTCTACCTTGCCGTCGCTATACAGCGATGATTCCAGGAAATAGGTATCGAAGCCGACGCCGAAGGCCTTCAAGTCGAGGTCTTGCTCGCGACGCAGGCTAGCGACCGCAAAATGGCGGATCGCGTCGAGATCGTTAATGTCTTGGGCGCCGGTGACGGTGTGGCCGTCAGCGACCACGGACTCCCCGGCCAGGTAGGCTTTGGCCACATCGGCGATGTAGTCGCCACGGTAGCCGTCGTCCGGCCAGCCGGCGTCACCCGGGTTATGCCCCTTGGCGCGCGCTTGCACCGAGATCGCCAGATTCTGGATCTGCACGCCGGCATCGTTGTAGTAGAACTCGCGCTTTACGTTCCAGCCGGTGGCATCCAGCAAACGGCTCAGGCAGTCGCCGATCGCCGCGGCGCGGCCATGGCCGACATGCAACGGGCCGGTTGGGTTAGCCGAGACAAATTCCACCCCGGCCGTTTTGCCGTTACCGCTATGGCTGCGGCCGTAGGCGTTGCCTTCGCTGATGATTCGCTTTAATTCAGCGTGGTATGCGCCCGCGGCCAGAAAGAAGTTGATGAAGCCGGGACCGGCGATCTCGACTTTCTCTACCAGCGTATTGGCGGGTAATGCGGCGACCAGTTTTTCTGCCAGTTCACGCGGTTTGGCTCGCGCAGGCTTGGCCAGCAGCATGGCCGCATTGCTGGCGAAGTCACCATGCTCGCGGCTACGTGCGCGTTCGATCACGAAGTTAGGCACGTCGAGTTCGGCGGGCAGAATGGTGTCGTTTTGCAGGGTGCGAATGGCCTGCAGCAGCAGTTCGCGCAGCTGTTCTTTCACGGATAGGGTCAAGCGGCGATGGGACCGGCAATCCTAGCAGACCGGGGTGTACTGCCGTTGCTGATGTCTACGAGGCTGGTTTATCCAAGGTATGTCCAGCCTGGGAGCTTCGCTCTTGGCTCTGGATGGCGATTATTTTATCCGGGTTATTTGCATCGTTAAATGCTCATGCCGCTTTCAATACGAATCGCCAAGAGGGGGTGATTAGCCGGTTAGCGTGGTGCGATGCGGTGCGAAAGGCTGTGGATAAGTCTGTGAGGAACATAGGGTGGTGGAATTTTCACAATCGCTGTCGTCAGTAGGAAATACGAATGACACAAAATTTATCTTTCAAAAATATGAAGTTACAAGATCATGGTGAGGCGAAAGACAGCTTTGGGCTGACAGGCGCCGTGCTGACCAATTTGTGTATAAGTTTTGGGGGCTGACTGGCATTTGGTGAACGCAGCGGAAGTCACGGCCCTGTAATGACGCGCTGCGACACTGCGCGCCGTACTCCCCCAGCATCCTCCCCGCTGGCTGGAGTGCTTGAGATGCCGTACCTCTCACCTCCCCAAAAAACGGCCCAAACGGCGCGGCTCCCCCGCGCCGTTACTTTTTTGGCGTGATCATCCCAGGACTCAAAGCAGGCCACGTGCCGCCATCGAGACGGGCTCATTGGCACCGATGATCAAGTGATCCAGAACCCGCACCCCGACCAATTGCAGGGCCTGGCACAGCTCGCGGGTGACGATGCGGTCGGCGTCGCTTGGCTCGGCCACCCCGGAGGGATGGTTGTGCGCCAGAATCACTGCGCAAGCGTTGTGTCGCAAGCAGGCGCGAACGACTTCGCGTGGGTGCACATGGGCACCGTCGATGGTGCCGCGGAACAATTCCTCGAATGCCAATACGCGGTGGTGGTTGTCCAGAAACAGGCAGCCGAACACCTCATAGGGCAGGTGTTGCAGCCGCGCGCGCAGATAGTCGCCGCTGTCACGCGGGTTGCTCAGGCCCGGTCGGGCCGAAAGCTGCTCAGCCAGGGCGCGCCGCGCCAGTTCAAGCGCCGCGATCAGCCGTGCTCGCTTGGTCGGGCCGATGCCGGGAAGCTGTTCCATTTGCTGCGGATCGTTCAACAGGGTGCCCAGATTGCCGGCAACGGTCAGCCATTCACGAGCGAGGGTGATGGCGTCTTTGCCACGAACACCGCTGCCAAGCAGTACCGCAATCAGCTCGACATCAGACAGTGCCTCGGCACCGCGGCTAAGGAGTTTTTCACGGGGGCGTTCTTGTTCGGGCCATTCACGAATGCTCATGGCGCACAGCATGCTTGGGTCTGAGCCCTGGGGGCAGCGGCGATCCAGGATGAATCCGGTAAGCTAGACGCTTGCCCGTTTGTCAGGCGTGTCTTACATGAGTCTTGCTCAACCTGGTCTTGCTGGCCTTGCCCAGCGCCGCATATTGCTCGGTGTGTCCGGTGGCATCGCCGCCTACAAGTCGTGCGAGCTGGTTCGTCGTTTACGTGACCTCGACGCCGAGGTGCGGGTGGTCATGACCGAAAGGGCCACCCACTTTGTCAGCGCCACCACGTTCCAGGCGCTGTCCGGCCAGCCGGTGCGCGTCAGCCTGTGGGACGAGCAGGCCGAGGCGGCGATGGGCCATATTGAACTGGCACGTTGGGCCGAACGGATCCTGATTGCGCCGGCAAGCGCCGACATCATCGCGCGGCTGGCGCATGGTCTCGCCGATGACTTGCTCACGACGCTTTGTTTGGCCAGTGCCGCGCCGTTGTATGTGGCCCCGGCGATGAATCAACAGATGTGGGCGCATGCGGCAGTGCAGGCGAACATCGCTACTTTGCGCCAGCGTGGCGTGCAACTGCTGGGTCCGGCATCGGGCGACCAGGCCTGCGGGGATATTGGCTCAGGCCGTATGCTCGAGCCGCTTGAGTTACGCCAAGCCTTGCTCGCCTCCTTCAGTAAGCAGGTGTTGCGCGGGCTGAAAGTCGTGGTGAGCGCCGGGCCGACCTATGAGGACATTGACCCGGTGCGCTTTATCGGTAATCGCAGTTCCGGCCGCATGGGTTTTGCAGTGGCTGAAGCAGCAGCGCAAGCGGGTGCCGAGGTGAGCTTGATTGCCGGTCCGGTCAGCTTGCCGACGCCTGCCGGGGTGGCACACCGGGTCGATGTGCGCAGCGCAGCGCAGATGCAGGCGGCGGTGCTTGAGGCCATGGCAGGGGCGCAGATCTATATTGGCGCGGCGGCTGTTGGCGACTATCGCCCTGCCGAGGCTGCCGAGCAGAAGCTGAAAAAGCATGACGGCCATGGCCTGACACTGGAGTTGACACAGAATCCGGACATTCTGGCGGATCTTTCTGCGCAAACCGTGCGGCCTTTCCTGGTCGGCTTCGCCGCAGAAACGCATGATGTGGCGGCTTACGCGCAAGACAAATTAAAACGCAAAGGATTGGACATGATTGCCGCCAATTTGGTCGGGGGCGGCCTGGGTTTTGAGGCCGCCGACAATGCATTGAGTCTGTATTGGCCTGGCGGCTCCATCGAATTGCCCCGCGCCGGTAAGTCGGTGTTGGCGCAGCAGTTGATCGCCCAGGTGGCCGAACGTTATCGGGCGGTGCGCGCATGATCGAGGTCGAGCTGAAGATTCTCGACCCGCGCCTGGGCCCGGTCATTCCACTGCCGCAGGCGGCAACGGCAGGCAGCGCCGGGATGGACTTGCGCGCCGCGTTGGATGCGCCGCTGACGCTGGCACCGGGTGAAAGCGCCTTGGTGCCGAGCGGTATTGCGATCCACATTGGCGATCCAGGTTGGTGCGCATTGATCGTGCCGCGTTCGGGGCTGGGACATAAGCATGGCTTGGTGATGGGCAATCTGGTCGGCGTGATCGATGCCGATTACCAGGGGCCCTTGATGATTTCCTGCTGGAACCGCGGCACCCAGCCGTACACCATCGAAGTGGGCGATCGCATCGCGCAGATGCTGCTGGTACCGGTAGCGCAGGCGCAGCTTAAGGTGGTTGCGGAGTTCGCCCCGTCGCATCGCGGTGAAGGCGGTTTCGGCTCGACCGGCGTCAATTAGTACCAAGCGAATCAGATCAAATCGACATAGATCGTCCCGCCACGTCGACTCGACGGGCGGGGTCAACGTTAGGGGGCGGGGGTATGGCGATGACCATCGCGGGTAGACGTCTGCCTACGGGGCGGATCGAGTGGCAGCGTCTGCTGCCATTAGCAGGCGGCACGCTGTTATTGCTGTTGGGGCTGTTTTGCCTGTGGCAAACCTGGCTGATCGCGGATGAAGGAAGCGCCATCACCCGCGTGCACCTGGCCCAGGATCAAGTGGTCAAGGCGATGGAGGCCGAGGTCGCCGCACAGCGCAGCAAGGTCGAGCAGGTGCTGGCGACCGTGGACCCAGCCAGCCTTTCGGGTAACCGCGATGCGCTTTTGGCCAACCTGCGTCAGCAGTTGCCGCAGCTACTGCGGCTGGAGTTGTTCAGCGGCAACCTCGATGAGGTGCTGCATGCTAACTACCATGATTTCGGCTATGCCAAGGCGGCACAGTTGATGACGGCGCAGAGTGCCGATGACGGTACCCTGATGCAAACCGTATCGGTCAACGGCGAGCGCCGCCTCAGCCTGGTGTTGCCCTTGGGCTCATCCACCCGGCCGGTGGCCTGGGCCTGGGTAGAGTTGCCCTTTGCCTCCATGCAGCAGCGTTTCATGTCCATTCCGCCAACGGATGGCAGACTTGAGCTTCGTCAAGGCGACGATGACAGTGGTATGCGCGTGTTGGCGAATGGCTTAGCCTCCGCCGAGCGCGAGATCAGTGGCAAGCCGATCGCTGGCAGCGCATTGAGTGTGCTGGCTGCCTTGCCCGGCGCCTATATCGTGTTGCCGCGATCTGTATTTTTTGCTGCCTTGCTGGCTTTGCTGGCTTTGGGCGGTGGTGCTTTCTTGTTGTGGCTGCGAGTTCGCCCATCGCAGGAAGTTGTTGAAGAACCGGAGGAACCGATTTTGTCCGATGTGCTTGAAAACCAGTCCGAGCCTGTTAAAGCGGCCGTTATCGCGGCGCCAAAGCCAGCTCCGGCACCACCGGCACCGGTTCAAGTGGACCCAACCATCTTCCGCGCTTATGACGTGCGCGGTGTGGTCGGAAAATCCCTGACCAAGGATTTCGCGCATTTGCTCGGCCAGTCGATCGGCACGGTGATGCGTGAGAAGGGCTTGCGTGAAATCGTGGTGGGTCGGGATGGTCGTCTATCCGGCCCCGAACTGGCTGGCGCCTTGGCCGACGGCCTGCGTGCTGCGGGCATCGATGTGATCGATATTGGCGCGGCGCCGACCCCGGTGATCTATTACGCCGCTTATCGTTTCAATACCGGTAGCTGCGTGGCCGTCACCGGCAGCCATAATCCGCCTGAGTACAACGGCTTCAAAATCGTAGTGGGCGGTGAGACCTTGTCGGAAGGTGCGATCAAGGATCTGTACCAGCGCATTGTCGAGCAAACGCTGGAAAGCGGAGGCCAGGGCACCTTGCGCAACATCGATGTGACGCCCGATTACGTCGAGCGCATCACTTCCGACGTGCAGACTGAGCGCCGCCTGAGAATCGTTGTCGACTGCGGCAACGGTATTCCGGGTGCCGTGGCGCCGCAAGTACTTGAAGGCATTGGTTGCGAAGTGATTCCGCTGTACTGCGATGTCGACGGTACGTTCCCGAATCATCATCCCGATCCGTCCGACCCGCACAATCTGGAAGACCTGATTCTTGCGGTGAAGACCACGGGTGCCGATCTGGGCGTGGCCTTCGATGGCGACGGCGATCGCCTGGGCGTGGTCACCAAGGAAGGCGAAATCATTTTCCCTGACCGCACGCTGATGCTGTTTGCGCGCGATGTGCTGTCTCGCCAGCCGGGCGCAACCATCATTTATGACGTGAAATGCACCGGGCATTTGAAAGGCCAGGTGTTGGAGGCTGGCGGTCAGCCCTTGATGTGGCGCACCGGTCACTCGCTAATCAAAAGCAAAATGCGCGAGACCGGCGCTGAGCTGGCCGGCGAGATGAGCGGGCACTTCTTCTTCAAGGAGCGCTGGTACGGCTTCGATGACGGCATTTATGCCTGCGCGCGGCTGCTGGAGATTCTGGCCGGTGATCTCGACGGGCGTACCCCGGAACAGATTTTCGCGACCTGCCCGAAGGGTGTGTCAACGCCCGAGCTCAAGGTCGAAATGGCCGAGGGTGAGCACTACCGATTCATTGAAGCTTTCCGTAAAACGGCGACTTTTGGCGACGCCAACCTCACCACCATCGACGGCGTACGTGCGGATTGGCCGGACGGTTGGGGTCTGGTGCGCCCATCGAACACCACGCCGGTTCTCGTACTGCGCTTCGATGCAGATAACGAGGCGGCGCTGAAGCGGATCCAGGAGATATTCCGGGCGCAGTTGCTAGCGGTCGATGCCACGCTGAAGCTGCCGTTCTGATGGCGCTCCCCCTCGCTGGCCCTGTAAGAGCCAGCGAGGGGGATGCCTGGTCCAGGTATTATCAGATCAGGGCTGAGCCTGTCCGTGGGCCTGCGCTTCTTTCAATTCCCGGTATCGCTGCAATTGCTGCGTCGCTTTTTGATCGGCCGCATCGCGTAAGTTTTGCTGGCGCTCCAAGGTATTGCGTTGGCCGGCAACCACGTTGCGTTGTTTGGCGATGCTGTCGCTAAGAGATTTCGGCACAGGCTGTTTTGCCCGTTCGGCATCCGCCGCACGGGCGAGCAGATCGGCCAGGGCTTTCTCCTGGCTATGCAGGTTGAGTCGGGTCGTGGTGATCTGCTGATCGATGTTGTCCAGCTCCAGCTTCAACGACGACTTGTAAGAATCCTCATCCGGATAGGCCATCAGCATCTGCATTTCCGTGCGGGCGCGCTCCTGCACCGCCAGCTTCTGCGCGGCTTGCTGGTCGGCCAGTTTTTGCGCGGCGGCACGCTCTTCCGGATTGAGCTGCCGCTCGACGTGCTGGATCACCAGCCCGTGGTCGTTGACCAGGTCATAGCCATATTTCATGGCGTCCGAGGTGAGGCTGTCGCTGTAGTGCGGCAAGCCGCTGCCGTCGCGCCAGCGATAGCGCACCCCGTTACTCTGGCCCTGCGTCTGCAGGGCTTCAACCGATAAGCTAAGCGTCAGCGCGGTGGCCGCGACGACAAAGATGATTCTTCGCATGGAATTCCCCCTGATCGTCGGCAGTATAGCCAGCCCGCGGATGATGGCTAGGACCATACATCCGCGTATTTGTCGGCCTTGTGATGGCCTTCGCCTAGATGGAGGTGCGGCTCAGGCTTTAACGCCATAAAGCTCGCGATAGGCGGTCAAGCGAGCGTATTCGGTGGCCAGCTCTGGCCGCTCACCGGCATAGGCGAGCACATCGCTCAGGCCGGTGATGGCAATCACCGGAATAGCGAATTCGGCGGTGACTTCCTGCGCTGCTGACAAAGTACCTTGGCCGCGCTCCTGGCGATCGAGCGCAATCAGCACACCCGCTGGCGTGGCGCCATTGGCGCGGATCAGCGCCAGCGACTCGCGCACCGCGGTGCCGGCGGTCATGACGTCATCGACGATTAGCACCCGGCCTTTCAACGGGGCGCCGACCAAGACGCCGCCTTCACCATGATCCTTGGCCTCTTTGCGGTTATAGGCCCAGGGCAGATCCCGGCCATGCTGATCGGCCAGCGCGATGCCTGTTGCCGCTGCCAGCGCAATGCCTTTATAGGCAGGCCCGAACAGCATGTCGAAAGCCAGCCCGGAATTCATCGCTGCGGCCGCATAGGAGCGGCCCAGTTGCGATAGGGCTGCGCCGGAATCGATGCGCCCCATATTGAAGAAGTACGGACTCTGCCGCCCGGATTTCAGAGTGAACTCGCCAAAGCGCAACACCTCGCGCTTGAGGGTGAGTTCGATAAAGTCGCGCTGATAGTCGTGCACGGAGTATCTCGCCAGTGAGTAAATATCGAGGGGTGCCATGGGCCGGGCAGATGCCGCGGCCATGGTTGCTATGATGCCGCATCTCATTGAAACCCGATCGCAGGAGTGATGCATGCGTATCATCAGCCTTAACGCCAACGGCATCCGTTCAGCCGCGACCAAGGGCGTATTCGATTGGTTGCGCACGCAAGATGCCGACGTGGTCTGTTTGCAGGAAACCAAGTCGCAGGAGGATCAGCTTGGCGACCCGATGTTTCGCCCCGACGGCCACCACTGCTTTTACCGCGATGCCAGCAGCAAGAAGGGCTACAGCGGCGTGGCTATCTATGCCAAACGTGAGCCTGATGAAGTACTGACGGAGCTAGGCTGGGATGCCTTCGATAATGAAGGGCGCTATATCGAGGCCCGTTTCGGCAATCTGAGCGTGGTCTCGCTGTACTTGCCATCGGGCTCATCCGGGGATGAGCGGCAGCAGTTCAAGTTCAAGGTGATGGAATGGATCACGCCGATTTTCGAGGCATGGCTTAAAAGCGGTCGCGACTATGTGATCTGCGGTGACTGGAACATCGTGCACACCAAGAACGACATCAAGAACTGGAGCTCCAATCAGAAGAACTCCGGTTGCCTGCCCGAAGAGCGTGCCTGGCTGGATTTACTGTTCCAGCAGCATGGCTGGGTCGACAGTTTTCGCGCGATCAAGCCGGATGCAGTGGAATACACCTGGTGGTCGAATCGCGGGCAGGCACGGGCGAACAACGTAGGTTGGCGTATCGATTACCAAGTCGTTACCCCGTCGCTGCACGATCGCTTGACGGCGTGTTCGGTCTATCGCGACGAACGCTTCTCCGACCATGCGCCGTATATCGTCGACTATGCCGATTGACCCGGCGGCGGTAGCGCCGGCCAAGCCATCGGTCTGGAAGTCCTTCGCGCAACCGGCCGCGTGGACCATGTTCCTGTTTGGGTTTTCGTCCGGGCTGCCTTTCTTGCTGGTGGCTGGCACCCTGGCGTACTGGCTTAAAGAGAAGGGCATCGTGTTGCAAGACATCACGATGATCGCCAGCGCCGGCATGACCTACGCGTTCAAGTTTCTGTGGGCTCCGTTGCTCGATCACTGGCAGATTCCCGGTTTTTCCCACTTTGGCCAACGTCGCGGTTGGTTGTTGTTCGCGCAGATAGGTGTCGCAGCTGGCCTATTGGCGATGGCTGTGTTCACGCCGGCCCAGCTGGCTCCTTTTGTCGTAGCGACGTTGACGGTTGCGTTCTTCGGTGCCACGCAAGACATCGCTGTCGATGCCTACCGCATTGAGATTGCGCCGGTGGAAGTGCAGGGCGCGCTGGTCGCGACCTATTCGCTGGGCTATCGCATTGCCCTGATCATGGCCGGTGCGCTGGCGCTGATCCTGGCCGATCACATACCGTGGAGCTGGGTGTATGTGTTGATGGCAGTCTCCATGGGACTGCCGATCGCAACAACCCTGATGGCGCGTGAGCCGGATGTTCGCCGTGTGTTGCCCAGTCGCTGGCGCGATGCGATGCGGGAAGGCATTGTCGACCCCTTCGCCGATTTCTTTCGCCGTTACGGCTGGCAACTGGCGGGGGTGACCCTGCTATTCATTCTGCTTTTCAAGATTCCCGAGCAGGCGACGATTGGCGGTGTCATGAGCCCGTTTTATCGCGACATGGGCTTTTCGAAAACCCAGATCGGTGCCATTACCAAAATCTACGGGGTCTGGATCGGCATCGTGGGCGTCTTCATCGGCGGTGCGGCCGTCGCCCGCTGGGGTGCCTGGCGATCGCTGGGCGCAACCATCGTGCTGTGTGGGTGTACCAACCTGCTGTATCTGTTGGTGGCTTCCCATCCTGCGAATCTGGTCGTGCTGACCCTGGTGATCTCCGCTGAAAACTTCACACTGGGCATGCTTGGGCCGCCGACAGTGGCATTTTTGTCCTCGCTGGTTAACCGGCAGCACACGGCAACCCAGTACGCCTTGTTGAGCTCCCTGGTTAACTTGCCCGGCAAGGTGCTTGGATTCTTTGCCGGCGGTATCGTCGTCGCCACCAGTTACAGCACCTATTTCGTTATCTCGGCACTGGCTATCCTGCCGGCCACGCTGCTGTTTCTCTACTTATGGCCGCGCTTTCGCGCCGCTGAACGTGCACAGGCCGCGGATTCCGCGACCGGCCCGATTGCCTCGGCCGACTGACCAACGCGGTAGGCGCAGGGGCTCTGAGACCCGCGCCACGAATCCATCGTCGGTTAACTTGCTCGGCCCGCGTTCTGTGCCACCATGCGCGGGCAGGGGGCCTACGTGAGACGGAGTAATGACGATGCCGGTTCTCGTCATACGTCATATCGACAATCTAATGGCCCAGCGCATCAAGGCGCTGGCCAAGGAGAGACAGTGGTCGATCAATGATGTGGTGCTATATGCACTGCGTCATGGGCTGGGTATGGCAGCAGGCAATGTTTTTGCCGAAACGCTACGCGACTCTGACGATCTCACCATCTTGAGCGGTCAGTGGGACGCCGAAGAAAAGGCCGCTTTCCAGGAAGCCATACAGGCGCTGTCGGTAGCACCCTCCGATCCACTGGCGCCGCATCGTTAGTGCGGTTGATCGCGCTCGCTAGATCAGCGGGGCGGGATAAATCGCACCAAGCGAGCGCAGCCCACGCGCACCGGTCACCGCCGGCAGGTTGCCGGGCCGTCCCAGTAGCCGCTGCCGCGCCAGCCAGGCAAACGCGATGGCTTCCAGATAATCCGGATCAATCCCGTGAGCGGTAGTGCTCAATAGAGTTCGTGGCGCAACAAGTTCGGCCAGGCGGCGCATCAGCACGCTGTTATGTACGCCACCGCCACAAGCCAGCACATCGACAGCATCGGGTGCATGACGCGCTATGGCTCCGGTGATGCTGCGAGCGGATAACTCCAGCAAGGTGGCCTGTACGTCAGCGGGTGTCAGCTCGCCCACGCGCGGATGCGTGGCCAGCCACGCCAGGTGAAAATGCTCGCGCCCGGTGCTCTTGGGCGGCGCCAGGGTGAAATAAGGATCGGCCAGCAGACTGCCTAGCAAGGTGTCATCGACCCGACCGCTGGCGGCGAAGACCCCATCCCGGTCGAATGGCTCGCCACGATGACGCAGACACCAGGCATCCAGCAGGCCATTGGCTGGCCCGGTATCGAAACCGAGCACGCTGCCATCGGCACCGAGCACGGTGATATTGGCGATGCCGCCCAGATTCAACACGACGCGGCACTGGCCTGGCTTGGCGAGCAGCATGGCGTGTACCGCTGGCAGCAACGGGGCACCCTGGCCACCCGCGGCTACATCGGCGCGGCGAAAATCGGCAATCACATCGACGCTACAGCGCTCGGCGATCACCGACGGATCGCCCACCTGTAAGGTAAAGGGATGTTCACCGTTGGGTCGATGACGCAACGTTTGACCATGTGAGCCAATCGCACGCACGGCAGAAGTTGGCATCTTGCTGTGTTCGAGCAGGTGCTGCGCCGCGTCGGCAAAGCAATGCCCAATCGCGACATCCAGCCTTCCATAGGTATCCAGGTCCAGGCGCACTTCATCTTGTGCCACCGCCAGAACCCGTTCGCGCAATGTATGCGGCCACGGGTGTGTGAGTGCGGCCAGCAATTGCGGCTTATCGTTGTTGAAACGTACCAGTGCCGCATCGATGCCATCGGCGCTAGTGCCCGAGATCAGGCCAATATAAAGCGCCGAGGTGTCGTCCATCGCATGCTTGCTCACCGCTGCAATCAGTCGTCGCTACGGTTGGTATTGCCGACACGTGCCAGCTTTACATTGGCATCCAAGGCTTTCAGGCGAGCCAATTGCGGCTGGACAATCTGCGCTTTGAACTTGGCCAGTTGTGCGGCCGGCAACGGTTCTGGCTTGGGCAGGGTCACTGTCTGCGGGTCGCGCTGGATGTTGTTGACGCGGAATTCGTAATGCAGATGCGGGCCAGTGGCGAGGCCGGTCATACCGACGAAGCCGATCACCGAGCCCTGACTGACATGCTGGCCGACCTTGAGGTTGGCAAACTTCGACATGTGACCATACGCAGTACTGATGGTGGAGTTGTGCTGCACGATCACGAAATTGCCGTAACCGTTCATCCAGCCACGAAACTTTACGACGCCATCGCCGGCTGCATGAATGGGTGTGCCGGTGGGGGCGGCATAGTCCACGCCCTTATGAGCACGCATGAGTCCGAGCACCGGATGCAGGCGTGCCGCGCTGAAGGTCGAGGAAATGCGGGTGAAGTCCACCGGGATGCGCAGGAACGATTTCTGGATCGAGCGACCATCCTCACTGAACCAGCCGTACTGGCCATCGTCTTTCTTGAAGCGATAAGCGGTGTATCGGGTGCCCTGGTTGACGAATTCCGCCGCCACGATTTCGCCCTCGCGCAAATAAGCGCCATCGCGATACACGTCGTCGTAGACCACGGTAAAGCTGTCGCCCTCGCGGAGGTCCTGCACAAAGTCGATATCGTATTTGAACAGCTCGGCCAACTTCAGCACCATGGCGTTGCTCATGCCCGCCTTGGAGCCTGCGGCGAATAACGAGCTATTGATGACGCCGTGGGCAACGTGTTCGCGGCGCTCTACTTCGCGCGCTTGCTCGGTGACTGAGGGCTTGTTGCTGTCAAAGCGGACGATGGCGCGGCTGGACTCGTCTTTGTCGAAACGGATGCCTTTGAGGCTGCCGTCACTACCTAATAGAAAGTCGAACTCTTGCCCGGGGCGAATGCTGTGCAATGCTTTTGCGCTGCCGGATTCGTCCATGACCCGCTGCAAGTCGGCGAGGCTCAGGCCCTGGCTTTGAAAAATATCTGACAAGGACTGACCCGGCTGCACTTGCACGATATGCCAGTCTTCAGCCGGAGCGGTTTGCAAGGCCTCCGAGGTGGCTTTGGGCAAAGCCAGCGGCAAGATCGCAGGTTCGGCAGGAGTAAGCGCCGGGCGCATGGCGCTTGCCCATGCAGGAATGATGAAGCCAGACAAAGCGGTGATCAGCAGCGCCGTGCCGGCAAGCATCCAGCGTTCGCGGTGCCAATGGATCGGCCCAGTCTCTCCGTGTCCGCCGAAGGACCAGTGCGAGCAACGTTCGTAGAAGTGAGAGTGTCGGCGCTGCGCCTTACGACGGATAGCCTGTTTACGCGCGGCGCGCGCCATCCGATATTTCTCACCCATGCCCAGCGTGCCCCGCAATACAATTCTTATAATGCCGCGTACCATAACGGCCTTGTACAAACAACGTCAATGCCTTTCGCATCAAGGGTTTGCGTGATGTTTGTGATTAACACACAATTAACTTTGGCGGGTGCCGGTCATCCTCCCAGTGGCTGTCTAGACATATATTTTTGAGAGGATTGCATGAACGAGCTTGAGCAAGCACTGGCCACCATCGCGCGCGGTGCTGACGAAATCATCAAGCAAGAGGAATTGGTTGAGCGCTTGAAGAAAGGGCTCCCATTACGCATCAAGGCCGGCTTTGATCCGACCGCGCCTGACCTGCACCTGGGCCATACCGTATTGCTCAATAAGATGCGTCAGTTTCAGGATCTGGGGCATCAGGTGATTTTCCTGATCGGTGACTTCACCGGAATGATTGGTGATCCCACCGGCAAGAACATCACACGCAAGCCATTGACCCGGGAGGATGTGCTGGCGAACGCCGAGACCTATGCGGAACAGGTCTATAAGGTGTTGGACAAGGAGCGCACCGAGTTGCGCTTCAACTCCGAGTGGTTCGGCCAGATGACGGCGGCGGACATGATCAAGCTCGCTGCGCAGCACACGGTGGCGCGCATGCTTGAGCGCGACGATTTTGCCAAACGCTACGCCGCCCAGCAGCCGATCGCGATCCATGAGTTTCTCTATCCCTTAGTGCAGGGCTACGACTCGGTCGCCCTCAAGTGCGATGTCGAGCTGGGGGGCACCGATCAGAAATTCAATTTGCTGATGGGGCGTGCGCTTCAGGAGCATCACGGCCAGGCGCCCCAGATTGTGTTGACGATGCCGTTGCTGGAAGGGCTCGATGGCGTCAACAAGATGTCCAAGTCACTGGGCAATTACATAGGTATCAATGAACCCGCGATCGATATGGTGACCAAGACCATGAAGATCGGCGATGAGCTGATGTGGCGCTGGTTCGAGTTGCTCAGCTTCGAAGTGTCGCTGGATGAGATGGCGCGGATGAAGCGTGACATCGAAAGTGGCACACTTAATCCACGTGACGCCAAGTTGCGTCTCGCCCGCGAGTTGGCGACGCGCTTTCATGGTGCGGATGCGGCGGAACTGGCCATCGCTGGCTGGCACGCGGTCGTGCGAGGGGAGGGCGACACCAGTTTGCTGCCGTTGACCGAGATCGTGGTGCCTGCTGAAGGCCTGCGCCTGCCGGCGTTACTTACGGCGGCAGGACTCACCGCGAGTAACGGTGAGGCGAATCGCAAACTGAAAGAGCGTGCCGTGCGCATCGATGCCGAGGTGATCGAAGATGCACAACGCATCTTTATGCCGGGCTTCGAAGCGGTGCTGCAGATCGGTAAGCGCAACTTTGCGCGAGTGCTACTGACCGCTGAGTAAGTCATACAGCGCTGACGATGATTGCTAAGACATCGTCAGCGCGAGGTCGATGCGATTAAGAACAATCGCTTAGAAGAAAGTGTGAAATTTTTTCGAGAAATTGCTTGCCAAAGAAGCAGGCCCTCCTTAGTATTCGCCTCCCCGCCGCTGCAGCGCTTCGCAACGGCAACAACTGCAGAAAAAAAGATTCACGCAGGTGTTGACGGACTTAGAAAGCGATGTAGAATGGGCGGCTCACCTAGGACGAAACGTCTTAGGGCGAAAACCGGAAACGGTCTCGCAAGCGGAAGATCTTTGACAG
>NZ_JAPDPE010000067.1 GCF_026283955.1 Dyella silvatica
GCATGAGTGGCAACAAGGTCATACCTATCGCTTTCATGTGGCCTACGAAGGCGATCAATGGTTGGGCGTGACAGTGACGGACCTGACCACCCAGGGATCGTTCAAGCTGGGCAGTATCCGTACGGCGTCCAACGGCATTTCGCCGAGCGGCATGGTCAATTGGACCGAGTATTTCGAATGGAGCTCGGCTGATTCCAATTGTTTCAACCAGCCTTATTCGAGCGCGGAATTCAGTTTGCCCGCGGGCAATGGCGGCAGTGCGATGGCGAGTATCTCCGGTACCAGCCTCAGCAAGACCTGCACGAGTTACAGCGAGGTCAAGACCACGGCGAATGGCAGCCTGCAACGCAATGCGATTGGCAATTCCTTGCGTGGCACGGTGATCGATGTCGCCGACCGTTGCGTGGATGCGCAGGGTGGGGCAACCAATAATGTGCCGGCGATTACCTATAGCTGCTCGGGTGGCGCCAATCAGGCCTGGGTGCTCGGGGTGGATCACACGCTGCGCCTGCAGAACAACCTGTGCCTGGATGTTGCCCATAGCAACACCGCGCCTGGCGCGCCGGTGATTGTCTACAACTGCAGCGGCAACCCCAATCAGCAATGGACTCAGGTGGGTGCTCAGTTGCGCAGCGATCTCTCTGGTCTGTGCCTGACCTCGTCGACCGCCGGTACGCAGTTGACCATGCAGAAGTGTGGTGCGGCGAATCAAAACTGGCGCTTGCCGTTGCCACAGAACTGATTCGCGTCCAAGACGGATCGAAGATGGTTTTTTGTCATGCCGTGTGAGGGCGGCGCCTGATTCAGTCAGGCGCCGCCCTCGTTAACGACGATGCCTGTGGTGCAGCGCGTTACCGCTGCGCATGCGACGGGCTCACTGGCTCACAGTCGAGAAAAAGCATTTGCGGCGGCGGATGCATCAAGAAGTTCTGGTGCGAGATATTCCACGCGTACGCTCCGGCCAGCGGAAACACCAGGCAATCGCCTGTGGCCAGTGCATCGACCTGCTGGGCGCGCGCAAGCATATCCTTCGGGGTGCATAGTTGGCCGACCAGGCTGACTTTTTCCCGTTCGATCGCGGCATCGCGATCGCCACGCCAGATCATAAAAGGGTGGTCGTGTCCTTGCGCCGCAGGCGTGCGGAAATGATGGGTGCCGCCACGGGCGATGGCGAAGTACTCGCCGTGATTGCGCTTGATGTCGAGTACCTGCATCACATAGTAACCGCAGCCGACGCTGACATACCGGCCTGGTTCGAAGCGCAGCCGCAGGTCGTCATCGCGCTGCACTTGTAAACGACGCAGGCCATCGCAGAAACGCTGCCAGTCGAATGATTGCCGCATATCCGCATAGTCGATGCCGAAACCGCCACCGGCATTGACCATGCGCACATCCAGGTCATAGCTGCTGCGCCAGCGCAACACGGTATCGAGATAGGCACGCACCAGCGCCAGCTGGATATCGGCATCGCGCTGATGCGACATCAAATGAAAATGAAACCCTTCCAATTGCAGCGACGGTGAATGGCGCAGTCGTTCCAGCGCCAGCGGCAAGGCTTCCTCGTCCATGCCGAACGGCGTGGGTTTGCCACCCATCATCAAACGGGTATCGCCGATGCCGGGCACGGCAATATTCATGCGCAAGAAGATCGGGACGCGGCGCCCGGCGCGGGCAGCGATATGCGCCAGACGATCCAGTTCGCCCAGGCTCTCCACATGCAGGGTGCAATGAGGCAATTCGACCGCCTGCGCCAGTTCGCTATCGAGTTTGCCGGGGCCGCCGAACAGCAACGGCCGTCCTGGCTGCTGTTGCTGCAGCCAGCGCAGTTCGCCGCCGGATGCCGCTTCGAAACCGTCGACGATGGGCGCCAGCGTTTGCAGTATCGGCGCTTCGGCATTCGCCTTGGCAGCGTAGTACAACTCGCAGCCCGCGGGCAGCGCGGTTTTCATCCACTGTGCATGCTGGCGCAGCGCTTGCAGGTCATAGATGTAGGCACAGACCGGCTCTGCCGATTGCCGTTGCAGTTGGGCGATGGCCTGTTCCACCCGCGCGTTGTGATGCGGATTGTTCATGTGGCCTCGCGCGCGGCGGTGCGCGAACCGATCGGGTTGGGCAGGTCGGTGTAGTCCGAGTCACGGTCGGCACGCTTGAACAAGCGTGTGCGCAGATTGTTTTTGCTGGGTATGGCTTTGCCGTGGAGTAATCCCTGCAATAGCGGTTGCTGGCCGAAGCGTTGCTGCCAGCGTTGCGCGATCTGCGCGATGATTTCCCACAGCCGTGCTTCCAGCCCGTGTTGTCTTGGCGCGTTGTCGGCGGCACATAGATGGAAGATGGCTTCGGCCAGGTTGTTCACCAGGGCGCAGTAGGCGACGCGTTTCCAGCCGAGATCTTGCGGATAGTGCAACGAGGCACGGGCGCGTTCGGACAGCTCGCCCAGCCGCTGCTCGGGCCATAGCTCCTGGACCAGCTTGGTGCCCTCCAGATCACGTACCCATACTCGCACCGGCAGGCCGCGGTCAAAGCCGATCATGGTGTTTTGCAAATGCGGTTCCAGCACCGCGCCGTGTTTGAAGAAGGCCAGCCAGACGCCATCGAGCAACAGCGATGCATACGCTTCGAACCAGCTCTCGACCGCGTGCGCATAACTGCCGCCATGGCTGGCGATATAGCGGTGCAGGATGTCCTGGCAGGCGCTGATGCCGTGACGGTCGGTGGCGAACAAGGCCCCGGCAACTTGTGGGCGATAACGTTCGCGCTGCAAGGCGGGCACGTTATCGCGGTAAAGCATGCCGAAGCTCTCGGTCAGCTCGCATAGTGCGGCGGCGTCGTCACCGACCGGGCTGAAATCCAGCGTGGTGGCGGCGGGTTCGACCAGCACTTCGAAGCCGGGCACGTGCGTGCGCACGTCACTCCACACGGGGTTGAGCAATTGGGTGAGGGCCACCGCGCTTTCCAGCTCGTACCAGGCGTTCTTGCGCACGCAGTTAGTCAGCCGCACATGGATCGATAGCTTGAGGAAGTAGTCGAGTTCGGGGTGATACATGGTGCGCACGGATGAGGTCGGCAGCAGTGCGGTGCCCAGCATGCCCAATGGCTCGATCCAGCCAAGTGCATGGGCCTTGCGCAGCAGCGGATTGGCGAGCAGGCGATCGACTTCCCAGGGATGGCAGGGATAGAGATTCGGTTCGCCGCTTATCCTGGTCAGCGTGGCATGCGTGTCGTGCCCATAAGTGCGCAGCAGGCGCGGGTCGATGCGAAACCAGTACAGCGGAAACGCGATGCGCGCTTCGGGCGAGCAGGCCAGGACTTCTTGCAGATCGACCCCTTCGCGGCTCTTTGGCGTGGGGTGCATGGCATGACCCCAGATCATGCTTTGCTCGGCATGGATCAGCGCATCGCTGGTCGATACCAGGCCGCGTTCTTCCGCCTGCTCGGCCAGCCCCAGCAATTCACGGGTGATGCTGAGGCTGTTGGCGCTTTGCGCCAGCAGTTCGGCATTGAAGCCGCATTCGGGCGCCAAGCGGTCGAGCAGGAAGTGCGTCGTGGCATGGGCATCGGCGGCGCGCCATGATTCGCCCGGGCTTTTCAAATACGGCGCCGACCGATAATCGCAGCGGCCCAGTTGGCTGACCCGGCCCACGCGTACGCACAGCAGATAGCCGGGTTGGGCAAAGCGGATGCGTACGAGTCGGCCACCGCCTTGCAAGAGTCCCACCGGCACGTTGTGGCCGCGATAGTCCATCTCGGCTTGTCCGCGCGGCAGGGCGAATTCACGCAGATAGCAATTCAGCCAGCAGGCGATCGCCTGTTGCTGCGCCAGCCCATCGAACCACTGTTCACGCATCGCTTGCTGATACATAGGTTTGCCTCTGCTTTAGGGATAGGAAGAGCAACGAAGCGGTGCCCAGCGCGGCGGCGCTAGCGATGGCGGCGATAAAAAAGGGCATCGCTAGGCCATAGCGATGAACCAAGGCACCCGCGGCGATGCCGCCGAGTGCGCCGGCCCATTTGCCGCAGGCATCGAATAGACCGAATAGACGTCCGGCCGACGCACCGGCTGCGCAGGCGCTCAACGAGCGATTGATGCCGCTGAAAGCCAGCAGCATGCCGATGCCGTACAGCACCCGCGCCGGTGCCAGCCATAGCGCCTGGCTCAACAAGCCGTGCGCGAGGCAGGCGGCAGCCAGCAGGCCGAGGCCGGCCAGCAGCGGCCGTTGCGGCGCCGGCGAGAGCGAGCGCAGCCACGGCAAGACCAGCAGATACACCAGATGCGGCAGGCTGTAGAGCAGGCCGGCGGTGCTGTCGCTGGCGACGCCAAGCTGTTCGCTATAGGGGATGAAATAGGGAAAGGTCACCACCATCGCGAAATAGAACAGGAACTGCACGGCCAGCAGTCCTTTCAGTTCGCGGCGGTCGCCCGGCACCATAGCGCCAGCGCTGGCTTTTTGGGTCTTGGCCGGTTGGCTGCTCACCGTGTCGACCGGCAATGTCCAGGTGAGGGCGAGGGCCAGTACGGGCAACAAAGCGAGGTAGCGGTATAGCTCCTGGGTCAGCCCCATGCCGGTGGCAAGGCCAAGCAATACCGGTGCGGTGACCATGGCTAGCCGCGCAGAAAACTGTGTCCAGTCCAGCGCACGCGATAGCGATTTGCCTTGCGACTGGGTCGATAGATACGCATTGGCCGCGGCCAGTGAGCCGCCGCAACTGCCTTGCACGATCAGCGCCAGCACGAACCACGCCAGGCTGGGGGCGAAGCCGGCCAGCACAAAACCGAAGGCCAGCCCGATTTGCGCACGCATCAGCGACAGCTTGCGGCCGTAGCGATCGGCCAGTCGTCCCCAGGTGGTGGCGGTAAGCGCGGTGCAGATGGTGGGCAGCACGTACAGCACGCCGACCAGCCAGTCCGGCGCGCCGGGCGCGAGGCTGGCCAGCACCCGGGGCATGAAGACCGGCATCCCCAAGGCGGTGAAGGCCGCCAGATAGTGCGCGGTAAGAACGGGGCCGAGAATGCGCATCAGTGGCCGCCAGCTGATGGCGCGGCATGCAGCGGCTTGGCGGACTTGGTGCCCGCCGTAAGCATGAAGTTCGGCCCGCTATCGCCATAGAACTTGTTGATGTCGGTCGCGCCGGTGGCTTGCTTGCTGAGCAAGCTGCCCGCACTGAGCAGGTATTTCACCGGCAGCCACGGCGCACTCAACAAGGCATGGGCGGGAGCGGTGTCGATGCCTTCCGCCTGCAAGGCCTGCAAGCTGCCGCGTAGGCTTTCGCGAAGCACGACGTACATCGGCTCGCGCAAGGCGGGGGCGTGTTCGGCCACGCCTTCCAGTACGGCCAGCAGATCGAGCTGCAGGGTGATGGTGCAGAACATGCGCGCGAGCGCGGTGTCGTCGGTTACGCGGATGCGCTCATCGCGTACGTCGCCCAGTGCGCCGATGTGCGGCAAACGTGCATGCAGGCGTGGCATCAGCACGCGAGCGGCATCGTTGTCTTTCATCAGCAGGCGCGGTGCCTGTCCTTGCCGATAGATCAGCACGGCGTTCTGCTGGTTGGCTTCGAGCGCGATGCCGTAGACCAGCCAGAGGCGAAGATGCACGTCGCAGAGCAGTGCGGCATAGGCGCGCCACCAGGCCATGACATCGCCACCATGGAAATGGTCAGCCAGATGCATGGCGAAAGGACGGCCATCAGGCATCTCGCCGCACAGGGCGGCGACGGCAACCAGGGTGTCTTGCTGCAGGGATGGATAGACGCGCACGAGATAGGCGAGGTGCTTGGCGTCGTCGACATGGCCGCCATGCGATTCGTTCACATGCACGTAGCGGTCATCCAGTGTCGGGTCGGCCTCGGCAATGGCATTCAAGACGCGTTCGAACCAGTGGCCGTCGTAAATCGTCGACGCCTTGATCAGCCGCAGATTCAGTGCGCCCAGCGTGCACATCAGCAAGGGCAGCTTGATGTGATGATCGGGATAGCTCACCGGCATCACCGTGCGTACCGACAGCGTGGGGCGCACGCGCAACCAGGTTTGCGGCGCGCGATAGGTATCCGCCGGCAAGTTGAAGGCGCCGTTATCGTGCAGTCGCGACCAGGTCAGCGGATGCACCGGCAAGGCGGTGTGCGTGGCTTCGAGCGCCTCGGGCAGGCCCAGCTCGCGCAGGCGTGGCCAGAACGGTGGTTGCTCGGTGGTCAATGTCAGCGCATCGCGCGGCACGGCCAACCAATGCAGTTCGAAGCTGGGATCGAACTCGGGCGCATAGGCGCGCATGTCCGCTTCGGCAAAGCCGGATTTGGCGCGTGCCGTGGGGTAGAACGGATGATCGCGGTAACTGGCGACCTGATCACATAGCAACGCGCGCTCGGCCCAGTCGGGGTGGGTCAGTGCTTGCTTCAAGGCATCGCCACGGCCGCGATAAGCCTCCGTACTGAGTGTGCGGTGTTGCGCCGCGCAGCTGGCTTCAGCGGCATAACCGCGATGCAAGGCCTGGGTCGCTTCATCCAGTCCATCGGCCAGCAGCGCCAGCCATGCTTCGGCGCCGAGTTCGAAGATGGCGCCCGTTTCAGCTTGACGTATCCAGCCATCGCCGACGGCGCTAATCGTTTGCATGTAATCGCTATGCCGCACCGGCAGCCATAGCGTGCCGCCGGGAAGCTGCGGAATACGCCACCACAGGTTTGACGCGTGCCGCCCGGCATGTGCATGCGCCCACGCCTGGTGAATGGTCTGCGGCGGTGTGGCGACTTGGCCTTGACTGACGATGCCGCGCACGTCTTCGCGCAGACAGCAATCGATGATGCGCCAGGCGATGTAGGCGCTGTCCGAGAGTGGCTGACGAGGCATCATGCTGTCGGCCCATGCGCTAAGCGTGCCGAGATAATCCTTGTTGGAACGGCTTAGCCGCAGCTGGTCACCGGCGTGACGCAGGCTGCGGTAATTTGCTTGCGCACGCTGCGTGCGATGGGCGCAGTCTTTGCTGGCGCTGACCAGCCGGCCCTCGTCGCGCGCGACGTAGTAGCGCACCAGGGCATGCTGTTGCGGTGCCGCCTCGGTGCCCAGCGGCTGACCGAGATGCAAACGGAGAATGCGCTCGAACCAGTGCTTGCCGTGCATCTGGTCGAGCATGAACTCGCGGCCGTCGCCGATGCTGCGGTAATTGATTTCGACCAGTACCGGCCCGCGTTCGGTGAGGATGAATTCGCTGTGGCAGACGCCAAAGTTGACGCCGAAGGCCAGCACTTGCGCCAATGCCTGTTCACGCTGGCGCAGGCCCGCCGGACCGTTCCAGCGCGCTTCCAGCTCGATAAAATGCGGTGGCTCCGACAGGCTGACATCGAAGCCGCCGATGGCCTGGGTACGGCGGCCGTCGCTCAGCGTTTCCAGGGTAAACAAGGGGCCCTGCAAAAAGCCTTCAAGCAAGACCGGACGACCCGGTTGACGCTGCCAGAGCTGGGCGACATAGGCTTGCACGTCCTCGACGGTGTGGCATAACTGCACATCCAGACTGGCGACACCTTCGCGCGGTTTGGCGATCAGTGGATAGGCTGCATCGGCGGGAATCGGCTGATCCGGCATCAAACTGTGGAACCACGGCGATGGCAGGCCGAGTTCTTTCAGCCGCTCGCGCATGGCGGCCTTGTTCTTGGCCGCATAGCACACGCGCCAATCCTTGCCGGGCAGCCCGAAGCCCTGTGCGACCAGGGCGGTAGCGGTTTGCAGATGATCGCTGTTGGAAAACACCGCGGCCGGGCGAATGCCGGCACCGCGCAAGACATCGATGACGCCCAGCGGATTGAACACATCGCATTCGATGATTTGCCGTGGCGCGCAGGCCGGTTCGCGGCTGAAGTATTCGAGGTGATCGAGGCGGTGATCGGTCAGCAACACCACCGGCAGCCCGAGCCGCTGTGCGGCGGGGAGAAAACCCTCGGTTACGGCGGCGTGCCGTACGTGGGTAAGAATCACCAGGGGAGATGTGTTCGTAGTCATGCTGTGCTCCGGGCGGCATGGACTGGTTTTGCTGCACAGTCCGCCAAATGAATAGGTGCCGGAGTACGCCGCAGTATCGCCGCGGGCACTCCATCGTTACGCCGCCCACAGCGGTACGCGCCGGGTTGCAAGCGTGGGGATGTTGCTTGGCTGGTGCGGCTGTGCCGCGACTGGCTACACAGGTGGGGAAAGCTGAAACACATATCCTTCCGAATCGACGCTGTCGCACAAGGCACAGCGAAGCCGCCGGGGTACTGCATGATCTGGCGCATCCTTGCTGCCGCTTATCGTTTAGAACGTGAGCTCCAGCCCGGCGGTAACGGAGCGCCCGGGCGCTGGCTGGCGACCCCACGGGCTGGTATCGATGCCACGGAACCAATACCGCTTGTCGAACATGTTGTTGACCGCCAGCGAGCCTTTCAGCACGGTGCTGCCGCGGGTTAGCAAGGTTTGCGTGAGCTGTGCGTTCCAGACCCAGTAGGACGGCAGCTGGCCGACCGAGGCGATGGGGTTTTCTGCCGGAGTATTGGCGGCGTCGCTATAGGCTTTGCTGAAGTAGTAGCTGGAGAGTGAGATCGCGGTGTTCCGCATGGTGTAGCTCGCGCCCAGGGTCAGCTGATTGCGCGATACATAAGGCACCTGCTTGCCGCTATAGACGCCCGACTTCTGGGTCGCATCGAGATAGGCGTAACCGACGCTGAGTTTGAGCTGGCGCAGGCCGGCGGGGGTCCAGTTCACTTCGGTTTCGGCGCCTTGGTGGCGCGTCTTGCCGAGGTTGCGATAGGTGCGGGTGGTGTTGTCCAGCTGGATCTGCTTATCGAAGTCGATGCGATAAAGATCGAAATTGACACTGAGGCTCTCGTTGGGCGTGTAGCGCACGCCGGTTTCGTAATTCCAGGCCAGCTCGGAATCGAGGTTGTTGCCGTAGATGATTTGCGTGACCTGTGGCGCGCGCAGCGAGCGCTGGGCATCGGCATACACGTACCAGTCGTTGCTGGCCTTGTAGCCGATCGTCAGTCCGGGCAGCAGGTTGCGCACATTGTTTTGCGTGCGGCTGCCATTGGCGCGATTGAGATAGGTCGAGTCGAGATGTTCGTAGCGCAAGCCAGGGGTGATGGTCAGCCGGTCTTCGTACAAACCCACCGCATTGCTGATGAAGGCCGACCATGCGCGGTCCTTGAACTTCCAGTCGCGTACCCGGGTGTAGACGCCGTTGTCCAAGCCGGTATTGCCGACGATAAAGCCGATGTCCTCGCGCACCGCGCGCAGGCCGGCAATCCATTGTTGCGTCACGCTGCCCGAGTCCATATGCAGGCTGAGCTGCGGCTGGGTGCCGTAGACGCTGAAATCGCGCGGTGCGCTTTGCAGCAATTGCGGCGGCAGGTCGGGGCGCCAGGTTTCCGTGGCGAGCCGGCGCATGCCGACGATGAAATTGCGCTGGCTCTGGGCGCTGAAGTTGCTCCAGCTGAACTGCGATTGGTCGAATGGTCCCCACGCGCCGAGGTCTTGCTGATAGGTCAGCGAGCTGCGTGTGGTGGCGCCGCTGAAGCGGTCCAGCGGGCGGGTGGCCTGGCGTGGGTTTTGGTTGTAGTCGGCCACCGACAAGGCGCCGGCCATATCCATGTTGGCGACATAGCGCTGCACGTCGGCCTTCAGCAATTTGTCGTCAGCAAGCCACCATTCGGCGCGCAGGCGGAAATTTTTCACGTCGGTGGCGCTGTGGTCGCGGAAGTACTGACCCTTGAGCCAGTCGGCATCCAATTGCAGGCCGAAGTTGGGGCTTAGATAACCGCCGGTGCTCAACGAGGTATCGCGGAGGAATTTCCCTTCGCCATAGGCGGTGATTTTTTCGCCGAGTACGGTGGTCCATTTTTCCGGGATCGGCTTGCTGACCAGATTGATCACACCGCCGACATTGTTGGGTCCGTACTGCACCGCCGCGCCGCCGCGCACGATGTCGATACGGTCGATTTGATTGATGGTGACCGGGAATAGCGAAAGACTGGTCTGTCCATACGGAGCGAGCGACAGCGGGATACCGTCCAGCAGCGTTTGCACCCGGCCGCTGCGGCTTTCGTACAAGCCGCGCAGCATGATTTGCGGCAACACGCCGGTGCCGGTTTCATCGAGAATTTTTACCCCGGGCACGTGCTGCAAGGCATCGTCGAGCGAGCGATTGCCGCCGTTGGCGAGCTGCTCGTGGCCGATCACCTGGCGGCTGCCTGCATAGGTGCGTACATCTTCGGACTTGGATGCGCCAAGTACATTGCCTTTGACGACGACGGCATCCAGCACGCGTGGCTTGTTCGGGTCGTTGCGGTCGTCGGCGCAGGCATAGCCGGATATCAATATCAGGCTGATGGCCAGGCCAAGACGGTTTGCTCGGATCACTCCATTCACTTCTCTAAACTCCGGGATACAGGGCAGGTCTTACTCGCCGCGCAGGGTGTTCACGCGCTGGCGCAAGGTGTTTTGCAGCAGGCTGCGATCCTCGCCGGCAAGCAGCCACTGGGTGCCTTGGGTAGCCCAGTAGCTGCGTTGCTCCTCATTGCGTGGATTGGCGCAGAAGGGGACGCCGGCATCGCGGCAGTGTTCGTCGATTTTCCGTAAAGACGTCCATACCTCGGGGTGCAGCGGCAGCGGCCCGAGGCCGAGGTCGAGCGCCAGATCCAGGGCGCCTTCCATCACCAGCGAGATGCCCGGTACGGCGAGGATCTGCGGCAGCGCGCGGATGCCGGCGGCGCTTTCGATCATCGGCACAATGCGAATGTCTTGATTGGCCCGGGCGATGTAATCGGGTAATGCGACCTTGCCGAAGCCGGTCACCCGGCCACCGGTGATGCCACGACGACCGAGCGGAGGGAAGCGGGCGGCGTTGACCGCCAGCGCTGCTTCGGCGGCGCTTTCCAGGCGCGGGATGACGATGCCTTTGGCGCCGGCGTCGAGCACCCGGCCGATCAGTTTGGCATCGACCTCGGGTACCCGGACCCAGGGCTCGCAGCCGCCGAGTTCGCAGGCGCGGATGGCGTGCTGCAGTTGATCCGGCGAAACCAGCAGGTGCTCCAGGTCGAGCACGATGAAGTCATAACCGGCATGGCCGATCATTTCGCACAGCAAGGGTGCGGGTAGGGCGTTGAGCAGTCCGACAAAGGGGGGCATGGGCGATGCGCACGTGCGAGTTGCGTTGCAACATACAGTTAATGCGAATCGTTATCAATAGCAATCGCAATGACTCGAGCTGATTCTGCGCACGGATGCGCGAGGCCGACCATGGCGGGTTGTCATCGTGCGCCTCGGCTTGCTGATGGCCAGGCATAAAAAAAGACCGCCTCGCGGCGGTCTTTTCGTGGGCTAGGTGGCGAATCAACCGCCGCGCGAAGCCTTCTTGCGATCGTTCTCGGTGAGATGCTTCTTACGCAGACGGATTTCCTTCGGCGTGATCTCGACCAGCTCGTCGTCGTCAATGAAGTCCAGTGCCTGTTCCAGCGAGAACTTGATCGCCGGGGTCAGCTGGATCGCATCGTCCTTGCCGGAGGCGCGCATATTGGTCAGCGGCTTGGGCTTGATCGCGTTGACGGTGAGGTCGTTGTCTTTAGCGTGAATGCCGATGAGCTGGCCTTCATAGACCGAGTCGCCTTCGGCGGCGAACAGCTTGCCGCGTTCCTGCAACGGCCCGAGCGAGTAGGCTGGGGTGGTGCCGGGGGCATTGGCGATCATCACGCCGTTCTTGCGCTTGGCGATCGGGCCGTCTTCCTTCGGACCGTAATGGTCGAAGACATGGAACAGCAGGCCCGAACCCTGGGTCAGCGTCTTGAACTCGTTCTGGAAGCCGATCAGGCCGCGCGCCGGGATTTCGTAATCGAGGCGAACGCGTCCCTTGCCGTCCGATTCCATGTTCTTCAGCTGGCCCTTACGCGAGCCGAGCTTCTCCATGACGCTGCCCTGGTGGATTTCTTCCACGTCGACCACCAGCTGCTCGATCGGCTCCATCTTGGCGCCGTCGATTTCCTTGATGATGACTTCAGGACGCGACACGGCCAGCTCGTAGCCCTCGCGACGCATGTTTTCGATCAGCACCGACAAGTGCAGCTCGCCACGGCCGGAGACCAGGAATTTATCCGCGTCGGCGCCTTCTTCGACTTTCAGCGCGACGTTGTGCAGCGTTTCGCGCTCCAGGCGCTCGCGCAGCTGGCGGCTGGTGATGAACTTGCCGCCGCTGTGATCTTTGTTGCCGGCGAAGGGCGAGTTGTTGACCTGGAAGGTCATGCTGATCATCGGCTCGTCGACGGTCAGTGCCGGCAACGCCTCGGGGGTATCCAGCGCGCAGACGGTGTCGGAGATGCTTAGATCCTGCACGCCGGAGATGGCGATGATGTCGCCGGCTTCGGCTTCCTCGACCTCGATGCGCTCTAGGCCCATGAAGCCGAGCACTTGCTGCACCTTGCCCTGGCGCTTCTTGCCTTCGCGGTCGACGACGCTGACCTGCATGTTTTTGCGCAGTTTGCCGCGCTGCACCCGGCCGATGCCGATCAGGCCGACGAAGTTGTTGTAGTCGAGCTGGCTGATGCGCATCTGGAACGGGCCTTCCGGATCGACGTCCGGCTTGCTCACGTGCTGCATGATGGCTTCGTACAGCGGGGTCATGTCGCCTTCGCGGGTCTCGCTGTCCAGGCTGGCGTAGCCGTGCAGGGCGGAGGCGTAGACGATCGGGAAATCGAGCTGTTCATTGGTGGCGCCGAGGCGGTCGAACAAGTCGAACACCTGGTCGACGACCCAGTCAGGGCGCGCGCCGGGGCGGTCAACCTTGTTCACCACGACGATCGGCTTAAAGCCCATCTGGAACGCTTTCTGGGTGACGAAGCGGGTTTGCGGCATCGGGCCGTCCATCGCATCGACCAGCAGCAGCACGGAGTCGACCATCGACAGCACGCGCTCCACTTCGCCGCCGAAGTCAGCATGGCCTGGGGTGTCGACGATATTGATGCGGTTGTCGCGCCAGGTGATGGCGGTGTTCTTGGCAAGGATCGTGATGCCACGTTCCTTTTCCTGGTCGTTGCTGTCCATCACGCGCTCAGCCAGCACGGTGCGCTCGGAGAGCGTTCCCGACTGTTTCAGCAGCTGATCGACCAGCGTGGTCTTGCCGTGATCGACGTGGGCGACGATGGCGATATTGCGCAGTTTTTCGATAGACATGGGATCGACTCGGGCGGCGTAGAGCCGTCTCGTGGGTTTCTGAAGGGCGAATCGGTCGATTATACGGGCTTGTGTGACAAGTTGTCTGCGTTACGTACTTTTGCCGCCTGAATGGGTGCTTCAGAAACGATCGACCCGGCACGTGGCCGGGTCGATTCGAGCAATGTTTGCCTAAGCCCTCAAGGCTGCTTGCAGCCCTTGGGCAGGTCTTTATCGGCGATTTCATCCGATTTGCACGACCAGCTCCAGCCATCGGCGGAGTTGTGTTTGGGCACCAGGGTGAAGCTCTTGTCGCTCAGTCGGGCATTGGCGCCGTGCGGCAGCGTGGGGCCGAAGTGCACTTCGATCGCGCCTTCGGGCTGCACCGCCACGCGATCCACATACTGCCCGCTGATCTCGCCGGGGGCGTCGAGTCCGGCCTGGGCATTGTCTTTGGGCCAGCGGCCCTTGCTTTCGCGGTAGCTGCTGAGGGCGACCTTGACGCCTTCGGCCAGGGTCAGGCCCTCATTGGCCTGGGAGCGCACGGTGTAATCCTCATAAGCGGGAATGGCGACAGCCGCACCGATGGCCATCACCGCCACCGTAGTCATCGCGCCGCCACTACCGAGGGCCTCGAAGGGCTGCTGCTCGTAGGTGATGCTTAGTGATAAATCGTCGCTGCTGGCGCCCAGGCTGGCACCCAATACACCCTGGCTGGGCAGCTTGAACGAATAGGCCGCCGGCAGCGCCATCAGGTCGCCGGCTTGCTGGCCGCTGAGGTCATTCAAGGCCTGCAACAGTTGCAGGTAGGTGTAATAGGCATTGCGCTGGGCATCGCGCGAGACCGTGGTGAAGGCCAGCAGGTTTTGCTGGCCCTGCCAGGCTTGCGCGCTCAGCCAGGTGCCGATGTTGGTGTCGAGCTTGGCCGCATGGCGGTCGGCAAGCATCTGCGGCAGCTGCGCAAAAATCAGGTAGTCGCCGTCCTCGACCCAATACAGGTGGGTGCCCAGGCGTGTCATCAGAGTTTTCAGTGCGCCACTGCTGAGCTTGTCGTCGGGTGCCGGCATGTCAGGCGTGGTGACGGTGAGTGCGTGGACGGTCATGCCATCGAGTGACTGCGTGGCGTAGCTGCCATGCATACGCTTGCTGAGCTCGGGCAGGGCGGCATAAAAGGCCTTGCGGTCGTTGCTGCGCACGGCGGTGTACGTGCCGGCTTCGTCCTGGAAAATCACCAGCTCCGGGCCAAACCACTTGGACAGGTCAGCCATGCTGAAGCCGAGTTTCTGCTGCATGTCGGCCGAGGCCTTGCGCACGCTGGCTGCATTCTCCGCACCGAAATCAAGCGATAGATTGTGTTCGATCAAGTCGGCCTGCTCGACGCTGGGCAGGGCCAGATTCATCACCCAGCGCGGCTGCCCCGCGGTGTTGAAATCGGCCTTGAACTGCTTGGGTGCGAGATAGCTGAGCAAACGCGCCTGCGGTGCGTGCACGATCAGCTGCATGCGGCCATGGCCGTCGACCGTGCCGGCACCGAACGCGATGCTTTCGGTTTTGGCGGTGATGTCGCCGGGCAAGGTGCCGGCCTTATCGGTGGGGATGCTGCTGGCGGCGATGCCGCCGACGCCGCGCAGGGCAAACCAGCCGAACAGGCCTTGGCCGGACTGATCGATCTTCAGCTCTTGCGCAGCCAGGGCTTTGGCGTTGTCGCTATCGTTCTTGGTTTTCTGCAGCTCTTCGAGCAGGTTGGCGAGTTGCGCCGGCGGTACTTCATCCTTGCCGCCGAATACAAACAATCGGCCGCTGGCGGTATCGAAATGCACCAGCGGACCGCTGGCGAGCTTGCCGTCGCCTTTGTCATCCAGCGGCGCCGCCAGTTTCAAACCGGCAGCTTCGAGCTGGCTAAAGCGGGCGTTGAGTTCAGCGACGGTCTTCTGCGCGATACGCAGGGAGATCAGGGCGTGCGAGCCGGGCGACATAAAGCCGATCGGGTCGATCAAGGCTACTTCGACCGGTGAGCGCAGGTCGGCCAGCAAGGGCAACAGATAAGGGGTGACACCGGCATCGGCGAGCACCTTGTCTTTGGCAATCGCCTCGCGCAGCGCCGCGACGGCTTTCAAGTGTTGCTCGCTGGCCATGGCGGCATCCAGCGGACGGCCATTGGGTACCGCGCCCAGCATGCCCCAGGGCGAGGGAATACGCAGATACGCCACGGTGCTGTTCGGCAGGTGGTTGCGCAGCCATGCCGGTTGCGACAACTCGGCCTGGGCGCGCTGGATGGCGGCGGCGTCGACGGTGTTGGAGGGCTCGCGATGGCAGGCGCTGATCGCCAGGCCCGCTGTCAGCACGGTGGCAATCATCCAGCGCCGCGAAGCAAGGCGGCCTGAGATAGAGCGACGCGGCGTAAAGCGTAGTGGGGTGTTCATTCCATGACTCTCCAGATAGTCAACGCGTAATAATCGCGACGAGAGTCGTTTACACGGACGTCCTCCCTGACGCGGCAACGGCGGAGCCTAGCATGATGCCGGGCCCCGCCGCCGCTTTGACCGTGCGCCAGCTATTGCAGCAAATTCAATTGATCGCTGGCGGTAAGCCAGAGCAGCTGATAGTGGCCATAGGGGTAGGTCAGGCTGCTGTCCTCGCCGTCGATGGTCGAGGTATGCACGCCGCCCACCGTGCACACGCCGTAGTAGCAATTGATTTCGTCGACCCATGACTTGATCGAGACCATGCGCGTGCCGAATCGATGCCCGGCCATGCCGTCGAGGAAGGGGCTGTTTACTGACAGGCCCCAGCTGCCGCAGGTCAGCGTGGGGACGTTGAACGGATAGGTGCCGCACGACCACAAGCCATGAAAGGCCCCGGCGATACCGACAAACACATCGACCTTGCTGGCCACGCCGAGTTTGTCGACCTCAAGGGCGGCCAGCGTGGCGCCCATGGAATGGCCGATGACATCGATATGCCCGGTGCAGGAACTGGCAATGGCGCTGGTGATTGCATTGCGCACCGGTGTTTCTTCGCTGCCGTTGTGGTCATTGCAGGCGGCGCAGTAAGGGTTGCCCCAGGCCGGTGCGTAGATCTGCGCATCGCTGTAGCCGTTCTGGATCAGCAGGTTGTAGGTGTTTTGAAAATCGCTGGGGCTGCCGGTATTGCCGTGCACCAGCACGACGTTGTCGACACAGGCTGCATGCAGGCCGAAACACGGTGCCAGCAGCAGGAACAACCAAGTCAAGACGCGTTTCTTGATGGACATCGCTCGCTCTCCCTTCGTGCGTTGGACTGTCGAGTTGCGTCGCGGCTACACCAGTCCAGTCAGATAGAACGCGACGATCACGACGAACACCGCCAAGGTCTTGATGACGGTGATCGCGAAAATGTCTCGATACGATTGCCGGTGGCTCAGCCCGGTCACGGCGAGCAAGGTGATCACGGCGCCGTTGTGCGGCAGCGTGTCCATGCCGCCGGAGGCCATGGCCGCCACCCGATGCAAGACCTGCATCGGAATGCCTGCCGCTTGCGCATTGTGGACAAAGGTCTCGGCCATCGCGCCCAGGGCGATGCTCATGCCGCCCGAGGCTGAGCCGGTAATCCCGGCCAGCGCCGTAACGGTGACGGCTTCGTTGACCAGCGGGTTGGGAATCGCATGCAAGGCATCGGCGACCAGCTTGAAGCCGGGCAGCGCGGCGATCACCGCGCCGAAGCCATATTCCGAGGCGGTATTCATCGAGGCCAGCAACGCGCCACTGACCGCCGCCTTGCTGCCTTCGGCCAGCTGCCGCGAGACCGCTCGCCAGGCAAACACCAGCACACAAAGAATGCCGAGCAGCAGGGCGCCTTCTACCGCCCAGATCGCCGAAACTTTGGAAACCTCTTGCACCACTGGTGGCGCCTTGCCGACGACCGCCGGAATGAAAGACTGGGTGCTGCCATACCACTGGGGAATCGCATCGGTAAGCAGCTTGTTGGCGACGCCCACCAGCACCAGCGGCAATAGCGCCAACAGTGGATGGGCCAGCGTGTCGCCATCGAAGGGTGCCGGCTCGTTAAGCAAATTATGGCCATAGCCTTCGCCTGCGGCGGCGGCTTGGCGGCGGCGTGATTCCAGGTAAAGCAAGCCGACGGCCACGATGAACACCGAACCCAGCGTGCCCAGCCATGGCGCGGCCCAGGTGGTGGTGCCAAAAAAAGAGGTGGGGATGAGGTTCTGGATTTGCGGCGTGCCCGGCAGCGAATCCATGGTGAAGGTAAATGCGCCCAAGGCGATGGTGCCGGGGATCAGGCGTTTGGGAATCTGCGCCTGGCGAAACAGCTCGGCGGCAAACGGGTACACCGCGAACACCACGACAAACAGCGACACGCCGCCGTAGGTGAGCAGGGCGCAGACCAGCACGATCGACAACATCGCGCGGCTGCGCCCGAGCAGGCCGATGGTGGCCGCGACGATGGCCTTGGAGAAACCCGACAGTTCGATCAGCTTGCCAAATACCGCGCCGAGCATGAAGACCGGAAAATACAGTTTGAGAAAGACCACCATCTTGTCCATGAACAAGCCGGTGAACATCGGCGCGACCAAGGCCGGATCGGTCAGCAGCACCGCGCCCAGCGCGGCGATCGGTGCAAACAGAATCACGCTGTAGCCGCGGTATGCCGCGAACATCAGAAAGCACAGCGCGGCCAGCACGATCAGGAATGCCATCGAAGGAGTTTGTCCGCAGAGATGTGGTGGCGAATGCCGATGAGGGGTGAGTATCCGCGTATGCCACGGGCCACGGCACTGTACGAAGGTACAAGTGCCGCGCTGGCCGCTGCCGCCTAATCTTCATGGCATCGGCATCCGGGGGAAGGGTGCGTCTAGGGTGAGGGGCAACATGAAACGCACGTATTTGAGTCTGGCCATGAGTGTGGTGTTCAGCATGGCCGGTGCCGCGCCGCTGTATGCGCAGCAAGCAGCGGTCGACAACACTGTCGCTAAACAGGCTGATGCCAAGCAACTCGGCGAGGTAAAGGTCACCGCGCGCAAGCGCGAGGAAACCTTGCAGGATGTGCCGATCGCGGTAAGCGCATTCACCGCCGCTTCGCTGTTCAATCAGAACGTACAAAACCTGAGCGACCTGCAAGGCAAGGTGCCGTCGTTGCAGGTTTATGCGGCGCGTGGTTCCAACACCACACTGACCGCCTATATCCGCGGCATCGGCCAGGCCGACCCGACCTGGGGTTTCGATCCGGCCGTGGGTATTTATCTCGACGATGTTTATATGGCGCGGCCGCAAGGCGCCTTGCTCGATGTCTTCGACGTCAATCGCATCGAAGTGCTGCGCGGCCCGCAAGGCAGCCTGTACGGCAAGAACACCATCGGCGGTGCGATTAAATACGTTTCCAATCCGTTGCCGACCAGCACCGGCGGCTCGGTGGAGGGCACGCTGGGCACCCATGGTGAAAAAGACCTCAAGGCGAACGTCGGCGGTGCCACGGCGGACGGTGTATGGCGTGCGCGCGTAGCGGTGGCCAGCGAACACAATGACGGATTCGGTAAAGACATCACCACAGGCAGCCGCAACGGCAACAAGAACACCAATGCCGGCCGCGCCAGCCTGGGCTTTTTTCCCTCCAACACCTTTAATGCGCAGCTGACGGTGGATGGCTTGCGCGATAACTCCAATCCGCGCGGCGCCAAGATGCTGGCGGTGAATAAGCTGGACCCGAAGTACCAGCCATTGCCCGGCGATTTTGACACCCGCAGCGGCATGGCCCAGCTCAATCACACCGAGTTGAAAGGGGCGGCCTTGACGCTGAACTGGATCGCCAGCCAGGCATGGACGCTGAAGTCGATCACCGCCTATCGCGATTCATCGACGAATACCAATATCGACTTCGATACCTTGCCGGAGAAGATCGCCGACGTGAACGCGGTCTATAAGGATCATCAGTTCAGCCAAGAGCTGCAGGCCAATTACGATTCTGGCGATACCGTGCACGGGGTGTTTGGGTTGTATTACTTCAAGGGTGCGGCCAGCGGGCAGATTCACAATATTTTCCTCGGCTCGCCGCCGTACAGCACGCTGGGCCTGGCGCAGTACGGCAGCACCGGTGGCCGCATGGGTACCAAGAGCTATGCCGCCTATGGCGACTTCAGCTGGGATTTCGCGCCGCAATGGAGCCTGGACGTAGGCGCGCGTCTTACCGAGGAAACCAAGACCGCGCTGATCCAGAACTATGCGTTTGCCGACGGCAGTTTCCAGACGCCGGTAGCGACACTGGCCAACTTCAGCGGATCGCATACCTCGCGCAATGCGTCGCCAAAGCTGTCGCTGTCGTGGAGTGTCAGCGATCAAATCAAGTTGTATGCCAGCTATAGCGAAGGCTTTCATTCGGGCGGCTATAACATTCGCGCCAACTGCGTCGCGATACCCAGCTCGTGCAAGCCGATCAATGACGAGAAGGTGCAGGCCTATGAACTGGGCAGCAAGATGACCTTCTTCGACGATCGCCTGATGATGAATACCTCACTGTTTCGCAACGTGTACTCCGATATCCAGCTGTCGGTGTTCACCTCGTATACCTTGCCTAATGGCAGCCAGGGTTTCTTTGGCGACTTCACCAATGCCGGCAAGGGCCATATCGATGGCCTGGAAGAAGAGTTCGCCTGGAAGCCGGCCGAAAACTGGACCTTTAGCGGTAATTTTTCCTACCTGCATACCAAGTACACGCAGTTCCTCAGCAGCGGGGTGAACATCGCCGATACGCAACGCTTTACCAATGCGCCGAAATGGTCAGGCGGCCTGGCGCTGGAGCACAGCTATCCGTTGGCTAACGGCGGCAGTCTCAGCGGGCGCATCAATTACACCTATCAGAGCATGGTGTATCCGGAGACAACGTTGTCGCCGCTGGTGGCGCAGCCGTCTTATGGTCTGTGGAATGCCGGTCTGATCTGGCAGGTCAGCGATCCGTGGACGCTTAGCCTGCAAGGCACCAACCTGGCGAATAAGTCGTATCGCACGACCGGCTACAACATTGCGGCACTGGGTATTGTCACGGGTTTCTATGGCGCGCCGCGCATGGTGACCTTGACCGCGCGCTATAAATTTTGACGAGATGGATTTCTTGGTCTGGGCAGGGAAGCCCCCGACTGATCCGTAGGACTGGCTTGACGACTAGGGTGAATGCGATGCGCTGGATCAATGTGGTGTGGCTAGGCTTGTTGGCGGCGGGCAGTGCGGCTCATGCAGGCGAGCTGGCGCCGCTGCCGAAACTCAAACTGGATCAAGCCAGGATCGCGGTGGCTGGGCTATCGTCGGGTGCCTATATGGCGACCCAGGCGCAGCTGGCTTATCCAGAGATTTTTCCGGCGGCGGCCTTGGTGGCTGGCGGCCCCTACGGTTGTGCCGGCGGCAAACTGGATGTCGCCTTGAGTGCCTGCATGAAAGGTGTGCCGGCGCCGGATGTTGCCGCCCTGGTAAGCCGGGCGGCGCTGCGCTCGGCGGCGGGCGAGATCGGTGCCTTGAAGGATCTCGCACACGCCCGCGTCTATCTGTTGCATGGCAAGGACGACAAGGTCGTAGCGCCGCTAGTGGCCGAGTCGGCCGCCCGTTTCTATGAGCAGCTGCGCGACGGTACGGCTGGCTTGAAGACGCTGCAGGTGCATGACGATGGCGAGCGGGTTTTTGCGCATAACCTGCCGATTGCCGTCAGTGGTGACGACTGCGACAAGTCGGTCACGCCCTATCTGGGGCGTTGCGGATTCGATGCGGCGGGTGAGATTTTCAACCAGCTTTACGGCAAGCCCGCACACGCGGCAAGCGAGCCCAAAGGTGAGTTGCGCCGCTTCGATCAGAATGCGTTCCGTCCTGGCGGTAGCGATGCCTTGCTTGCCGCCGAGGGTTATGTGTACCTGCCGCCGAGTTGTCTGGCGGGCAAGTCGTGCGGCTTGCTGGTGGCGTTTCACGGCTGCAAGCAGAATGCCGATGCGGTGGGCGAGGCCTTTGTCAAAGACGCCGGCTTCAATCGCTGGGCCGATGTCTACGGGGTGGCCGTGTTATATCCTCAGACCCGCGCAAGCATGGCGCCTTTGAATCCGCAGGCATGTTGGGACTGGTGGGGATATTCGGGAGCCGACTACGACAGCCGTCACGGCGTGCAGTTGCGCTGGCTGATGGGTGTGATGAGCGCGCTGGGCATGCCGCCACGGCATTGAAGCCGGGTTTTGCCGCCCTTGCCGCGCGCATGATTGGCCGGCGAGGGGCCTGCGATAAACCGGTGCGCCGCCCATGTTGAACGCCAGCATGATCGCCGCCGCGGGCTTGATCTGGCTGGGTTTGCTGTTTGGCGTGGCCTTGGTCGGCGAACGCAGGCCGCATTGGTTTGAACGGCGCTGGGCGGTGATCTATGCCTTGTCGCTGGCGATTCACTGCACCTCGTGGACGTTCTACGGAACCGTGACCCAGGCCAGTCGTTCGGGTTGGTGGCTGCCGCCGACCTTTATCGGCGCGATCCTGATGTATCTGTTTGCGATTGCGGTGTTGCGCCGGCTGGTGCAGTTGGCGCGCGATTACAACGCCGGTTCGCTGGCCGATTTGATTGCGGTGCGTTTGGGCCGGCATTCCGGTCTTGCCGCGCTGGTGACGGCGGTGGTGCTGATCGGCATCGTACCGTATATCGCGCTGCAATTGAAAGCCGTGGCGATGAGCTACGCCATGCTTAGCCACGGACAACTTGGCGAAGCGGAGCCATGGCAGGACAGCGCGCTGTATGTGGCGTTGTTGATGGCCTTGTTCGCGATGCTGTTCGGCACGCGTCGCGCCTCGGCCATGGCGCATAACCGTGGGCTGGTGTTGGCGATGGCGTTCGAGTCGGTGTTCAAGCTGATCGCCATGCTGGCGCTGGGCAGCTTGTTGTTTACGCCGTTGCCGCCCAGCGTAGTGCCGGGGCCGCCGCCCGCGCATGACAGCAGCGGATTTCCCGCCTTGATCCTGCTTGGCGCAATGGCGATGTTTACCCTGCCGCACCAGTTTCACGCCGGCGTGGTGGAGTGTCGCGATAGCGCGCATCTGCGCACCGCACGTTGGTTGTTTCCGTTGTACATGCTGTTGGTCGCCTTGCCGATCTTGCCGTTGGCGCGGATGGGCGATGCATGGCTTGGCCCCAGCGGTGTGCCTTCGGACTTGTATGTGTTGGCGCTGCCGCTGGCGCGCGACCAGCACGGCTTGGCCTTGCTGGCTTTTCTTGGTGGCCTGAGTGCGGCGACCAGCATGGTGGTGGTGGCGACGCTGGCCTTGAGCCTGATGATCGTCAATCACTTTATTGCGCCGTTGCGCGTGCGCACCGGCTGGGGCCGCGACGAGCATGGCGACTTGCGTGGAGAAGTGCTTAATCAGCGCCGTGTCGCCATTATCACGGTGATCTTGCTGGCCTGGGCTTATAGCCGGGTGCTGGCGCGCAACGATGTTCTGGCCGATATCGGTGGCATCTCTTTCTCGGCGCTGGCGGGGTTGGCGCCGGCCTTGCTCATTGCGGTATATCGGCCGCAATGGGGGCCGCGTGCGGTGACCAGCGGCTTGGCAGTGGGTACCTTGGTCTGGCTGTACGTGCTGTTGCCCGCCTTGCTGCCGGCCTGGTCGAGTCACGGCGAGATGCGTTGGTTGCATGAAGGTCCGTTCGGTTGGTCGTGGCTGTCACCGGATGGTTTGTTTGGGCTCGATGACTGGAGCCGGCTGGGCCGCGCGGTGATGTTGAGCCTGGCGGTGAATGTGGCGGTGATGTCGGCCGTGGCCGGCTCGCGTTATGGGCAGGCCTTGCGGCCGACCAGCGTGGGTGACATTGGCGTGGCTGAATTGCGCGCACTGGCGGCGCGCTTTCTGCCGCCCGAGCGGGTCCAGCCCTTGTTTGATGGGGTGTCATTGCAGGCATTGGCCGGGGGTGCCCGGGTGGCTGCGGTGGAACACGAACTGGCCGCGGTGATCGGCGCCGCCTCAGCGCGCTTATTGCTTGAGGTGGTGAGTCAGCAGCGGCGCGGCGAGCTGGACACGGTGGCGGCGATTGTCGGCGAGGCGGCTGAAGATTTGCGCTTCAATCAGCGCGTGCTACAGGCGGCGCTGGAAAACATGAGCCAGGGCATTTGCGTGGTCGACGCAGAGTTGCGCCTGGTGGCGTGGAATCGCCGTTACGCAAGCTTGTTTGAGTATCCGGCCCACTTGCTGCAAGTCGGTCGGCCGGTGGCCGAGTTGACGCGCTTCAATATCGAGCGCGGCATGTTGGGGCCGGGCGCATTGCATGATCGGGTGCAGCGACGGTTGATGCATATGCGTGCCGGCACGCGGCATTTGTCCGAGCGGCGTTTCCCCGACGGTACGGTGGTGGAGATCCGCGGCAACCCGATGCCGGGCGGTGGCTTTGTCGCCACTTTTACCGATGTCACCGCTTTTCGGCAGGCCGAGGATGCGCTCAAGCGCGCCAATGAAACGCTGGAGCTGCGCGTGGACGAACGCACACGTGCGCTGGCCACCGCCACCGCCGAGGCCCAGCATGCCAATCAGGCGAAAAGCCGTTTTCTGGCTGCGGTGAGTCATGATTTGATGCAGCCCTTGCATGCGGCCAAGCTGTTTGCGCACGCCTTGGCGGAGCGTGCGCAAGCCGAGCAAGGCCACGAGCTGGTCACCGCACGGCATCTCAATGGTGCGTTGACCGCTACTGAGTCGCTGCTGGCGGGCTTGCTGGATATTGCACGCCTGGAAGGTGGGCGCTTGCAGCCCAAGCCCCATGATTTCGCCCTGGCCGAAGTGTTTGATCCGCTGGCGGCCGAGTTTCGCGCCCTGGCCGACCAGCGTGGCGTTCGACTGGATGTGGTCAGCAGCCGGGCCTGGGTGCATTCCGATCCGCAGTTGCTACGCCGTGTCTTGCAGAACTTTCTCTCCAATGCCTTGCGCTACGCCGAGCAGGGCAGGGTGTTGCTCGGTGCGCGTCGTTGCGGCGATGCATGGCGGCTGGAAGTCTGGGATACCGGCCCGGGTATCGCGCCAGATGAGCAGTCATCGATTTTCGATGAGTTCCGTCGTGGCAGTGCCAGCGGCGGGCAGGGCCTGGGCCTGGGTTTGTCGATTGCCCAACGCATGGCCGGTTTGCTCGCCGCGCCGCTCGGCCTGCGTTCGTGGCCGGGGCGTGGCAGCGTGTTCGACATCACCGTGCCGGGCGTGCCGCCGATGACCCACGCGCTGCCGGTGCCGATGGCGCTGCAACCGTTGCCGGCGGGGCGCGCGCTGGTGCTCGACAACGAACCCGCCGCGCTCGCTGCCTTGTCGGCGTTACTTTCCAGCTGGGGCTGGCAGGTGCACGCGGCGCGAACCACTGAACAAGCGCAGGCAGCGCCATGGCAAGCTGATCTACATATCTTCGACTACCACCTCGATGCGGGGCGTACCGGCCTTGATGTATGGCAGTCGCTGGGCGTGTCGGCGGCCCAGGTGCCGACGCTGATTCTCACGGCGGATCGCGATGGCGAGTTGCGCCAACGCTTGCACGATCAAGGCATGGGCGTGTTGTACAAACCGCTTAAACCGCTGGCCTTGCGCCAGGTCTTGCAGCGGGTGATGTCTGCGCGGCGGGAGGTGTAAGGCTGGCATATGTCGCCAGATCGCGCAGCGGCGGATTAGCCCCGCGCGGGTTCGCCTAGCGTCAGCGATTGCAGCAGTACGCTGGCCTGGGTGCGATTGCGTACGCCGAGTTTTTCGAAAATCGCGGTGACGTGCGCTTTGACGGTGCGTTCTTGAATCGATAGCCGATCGGCAATTTGCTTATTGAGCAAGCCTTCGCCGAGCAGGGCCAGTACGCGATATTGCTGTTCGGTAAGTCGGGCCAGGCGAATGGCCAGGTTGGTGTCGGCAGCATCGGCCGGCAGGCTGGCGATGGTTTGCGCCAGCGCCGGCGGCAACCAGCTGCCGCAATCGAGCACGCTGCGAATGGCCTCGCCGATCTCGGCCGGGCTGGCACTTTTGGGAATGAACCCGGCGGCGCCGTGGTCGAGTACGCGGCGAATGGTGCGTGCTTCGTCATGCGCTGAAACCACCAGGACCGCGACACCGGGGTGCTGCCCGCGCAAGGCGGCCAAACCGGATAAACCCTGGCTACCGGGCATGTGCAGATCAAGCAGTACCAGATCCATGTCGGGCTCGTTCGCCAGCATGGTCAATGCGCTGGCAAGATCGGCTGCCTCGTAGATGGTGCCATCGGGCACGTTCTCGCTGGCGGCTTGGCGCAGTGCCGCGCGAAACAGCGGATGGTCGTCGGCAATCAGCAATCGGCTCATGCGGTGGACGGTAGCCTGCGCAGCCCTTGCCGTCGAGATCGTTTCGTCTCGCGCTTGCCATAAATGATGTCATCGAAAAGTGAAGACTCGATGGCGATAAGCAAAAAACCCGGCACAGGGCCGGGTTTTTCGTAGACGGTTCTAACGAAAGATCAGACCGGCTTGATGTTCGACGCCTGCAAGCCCTTCGGGCCTTTCACGGTGTCGAATTCAACCTTCTGACCTTCTTTCAGAGACTTGAAGCCATCGGCTTTGATCTCTTTGAAATGTGCGAAAAGGTCCGCGCTGCCGTCGTCAGGCGTGATGAAACCGAAACCTTTTGCATCGTTGAACCACTTAACTGTGCCAGTTGCCATTGCTTTGTGTCCTCTGTTGTTCAAGTGCAATCACGAGGACGTTGAAGAACGGCCACGAATGCAATCGCCATCCTCGCTCTCTCCGGCAGGCTTGTGCAAGCTTTTTTTGAATCCAGGGTCAAGGACATGCTATGAGTCATGGCGTGATTCATGCGGTTTGCTGCAAGGCTTTAAACGGAAACGAGCCAATTCGGGGGTGTTATGGGGATTACCGGGAAATATGTTGAGTGCGTTCTCATGCATCGAAAGTACTTGCTATGAGAGGGCGTCTCATCACACTGCTGCTGTTGCTGCTGCCGGTTTTACCGGCGTGTACGTTGCCAACGGCGTCAAGGGAGCGCCACTCCATGGGGTCGGGCATGCAAACAAATGATTTTGTACGAGGCGAAGTGCGCGTTACCGAGCATCGCGGCAGCGATGACCTGCTAAGCGCCGGGCTCGGGTTGGCCGGCCTGGCTGGCGTGCCGATGCCGCTGAGCGACCCGTTGCACCCCTCTGCGCTGGAATTGCGCCGTCGGGCCATCCAGCTCAGCTGGAAGGGCATTGCCGACCTGGGGCCTTTGGGCGGCTATGGCCGGGTTTATGGCCAGGTGCCGGATGTGCCCGGGCGTGAGTACCAGGCTTTTGCCTGGATTCCCGGCGCGAAGTCGCCGCATCGCGTGCTGTTGCAGGTGCCGGATACTTTTGACCCCGCGCGCCGTTGCCTGGTGGTGACCGCCTCTTCCGGTTCGCGCGGTATTTACGGCGCGATTGCCTTGGCGGGAGCCTGGGGACTGCCGCACGGCTGTGCCGTGGCCTACACCGACAAGGGCACCGGCACCGGATATTTCGACTATGCGGATGACAGCGGCGTCGCCCTCGACGGCCGGCGCGCCAAACGCGGCGAGGCGCGGTTGGAATTCGAGCCGCCGCCGCTGGCCGCCGATGCGGGCATCGCCATCAAGCATGTTCACTCGGGGGACAACCCCGAAGCCGACTGGGGTTTGCATGTGCTGCAAGCGGCCAGGTTCGGACTGGCCATGCTCGATCGTGCTTACCCGGCACAGGCGCCGTTTACCGCGCAAAACACCCGCATCATCGCGACCGGCTTGTCCAATGGCGGCGGCGCCGTGCTGCAGGCCGCCGGGCTGGACCAGGAGCACCTGCTGGCCGGCGTCGTCGCGCTGGAGCCGAATGTGCACGTCGCAGGACAGGGCCGTGCCTTGTACGACTACGCCACCGAGGCATCGCTGTGGTTGCCGTGCGCGTTGACCGATGCGCGCTTTGCTGGCACGCCATTGGCCCGTGGGCCGAATGGATTGCCACCGCCGGCATGGTTGGGGCGCTGCGCCAGCCTGCGTGCCGCCGGGCTTGTCAGCGGCGCCACCCCCATGGTACAGGCCGAGCAGGCTTATCAAAAACTGCGCTCCACTGGCTGGACCGATGCTGCGATGGCGGTGGCTGCGGCTTCCACGAGCTTTGATCTGTGGCGGACGATTAGCGCGGGTTATGCCTCGGCCTATACGCGCCGTAGTGCCGCCGATATGCCTTGTGGCTTTCACTACGCGGCCATGGGGGCGGCGGGGATGCCCGGGCTAAGTGACCCGGTGACGCGAGCCAGTTGGTGGGCGGATGGTTCGGGCATACCGCCGGGTAACGGGATTGGCCTTTATGGCGGTATCGATGTCTCGTTCGATCCGTCGTTGCCGGGCACGCATTGTTTGCGTGCGCTATGGGATGGCAGTAGCGACCTTGCGCGCGAACTGCATGCCTCGATCGATGCCACCGCTGCGCATCTGCCTCGCGTGGATCTGCCCATGTGGGTGATACACGGTGCTGAAGATGGCCTGATACCCACGGCTTTCAGCTCCGAACCCTATGTGGCCTGGTTGCGCGCCGAGCATCGCCAGCCGCTGTACTGGAAGGTGCCGCATGCACAGCATT
>NZ_JAPDPE010000068.1 GCF_026283955.1 Dyella silvatica
ACATGCGCATCATGCGCATCCTCGCCGACACCACCAACACCATCGCCCAGGGCGAGGTGCTGCAACTGCTTAATATCGGCAACGCCGATGTCGACGAGGCCGCTTACCTGGCGGTGATCGAACGCAAGACAGCGGTGCTGTTCGCCGCGGCCACCGAGCTGGGCGGCATTCTTGGCGGCCTGCCCGAGGCACAGGTCAAGGCGTTGCGCGATTACGGCATGCAGCTGGGTTACGCGTTTCAGATCGCCGATGACTTGCTCGACTACGTATCTGACGCCGACACGCTGGGCAAGAACATCGGCGATGACCTGGCCGAAGGCAAACCGACCCTGCCGCTGATCTATGCCCTGGAAAGCACGCAGTCGGACCCCGCCGGCGCCGAACAAGCGCAGTCGTTACGCCACGCGATCGAACACGGCGGCCTGGATTCGCTCGACCGCATCATCGCGGCCATTCGTGATTCGGGCGCGCTCGAACGCACCCATGCGCGAGCCGTGGCTCATGCCGATGCCGCACGGGCCGCGCTGGAGGCATTGCCCGCTTCGACCCATCGCGATGCACTAGCCGCACTGGCTGATTATTCGGTACAACGCAGTTATTGATCGCGGTCGCGTTTCAAAAACCCTCTGACTTATCAACGATTCGGCATGGAGGCTGATGTGTTCAAACATATTTTCCGGAAAAAGAGCGCCCCGCCCGGCCACGTCACGGCCACTCTCAACGCGCGCAGTCAGCCGCTGCATCGCGGCGAAATCTATGAGGACCCACTGAGCGAGTTGCTGCGCGAATACGATCTGGGTGAAATCAATGGCGGCGGCACCATGCAGGCGGTCAACGGCGAAGTCGAATATTGCGATATCGAGATCGAGCTGAAGTCGCTGTCCGAGCAAAACCTGGCCCGGATTGGCAAGCTGCTGGAGCAATTGGGCGCACCCAAGGGTTCGCGGCTGACCGTGGAATCGAGCGGTCAGCAGCTGCCGATCGGCCTCAACGAAGGCATGGCGGTTTACCTCAACGGCACCGACCTGCCCGACCAGGTCTACGCCGAATGCGACTCCAATGTGGTCTACAGCGAATTTGATCGTTTGCTGGAACAGGCCGGGCGCGTGCATAGCTACTGGCAAGGGCCGACCGAAACCGCCTTCTACATGTACGGCCATTCGTTTGCGCAGATGAAAACCCTGCTACACGATTTCATGGCCAGCTATCCGTTGTGCCAACGGGCGCGGATCGAGCAAATCGCCTGACCGCAAGGCTTAGGTTCGGGGGAGCATATCGCCAAGCGACCGCTCCCCCTCTAACGGACCATTGAGATTACGGCGTACCGGCGAAGGCGGCATGTAGCCAATCGTGCATCAACCGATAGCTGCGCTGCGCGGCACGCTCGTCGTAGCGGCAACCTTCTTTGTTCTGGCCTTTCTCGGTAAAGCAGTGCACGGCATTGCCGAGCACCACAAATTGCCAATCGGCCGGGCTGGCGCGCATTTCGTCCATGAACTTATCGGCATCGGGCATGGTGCCCTTGTCGTCGGCACCGTTCATCACCAGCACACGCGCCTTGATCTGTTTTGACAGCGCGGGATTATCGGTGGTCAGCCCGCCGTGGAAGGACACGACCGCGGCGATGTCCGCACCGCTACGAGCAAGATCGAGTACCGCGGAACCGCCAAAGCAGAAACCGATCGCGGCCAGATGCGCGACATCGAGCGGTGCGTCCTTGGCCTGCGCCTTCAATTGATCCAACGCCGTGCCGATGCGCTTACGCATCAATGCCCGGTCGCCGTACAGCGGCTTGACCGCCGCCATCGCCTGATCGTCGCTGGTCGGGCGAACCTTCTGACCGTACATATCGGTCACCAGAATCACGTATTGCTTGCCGGCAATGCCATCGGCCTTGGTCAAGGCGTCATCGTTGACACCGTACCAGTTCGGCACCATCACCAAGCCCGGGCGCTTTGCGCTGACCGCGTCGTCGTAAACCAAGACGCTGTGGAAGGTCGTGCCGTCGAGATTCCATTCCACCGGCTTGTGCACCATTTTCGCCTGTGCGGCGAAAGAACAAGTGGCGAGCAAGAGCAAACAGCCAAGTCGAGCCATACGCATTGCGAAGTCCTCACGGTAGTTGAATGGTGCGGGCATCTCATCGTTTACGCTGAGATGGGTACTGCTATTCAAAGCCCAGCGGCGTGCCCTGCGATGCGCCGCTTCAGGGGTGCCAGGCGATCGAGCACACGCACACCCAGCCCACGTGCAGCCACCAGCGGGGGCGCCTGCCATGCGTAGATACGCGCCAAGGCATCGAAACCTAACGCGTCAAGCGTATCGGCGCTGCGCCGACGTCGCGCGTAGCGGCGCAGCACCTGCGCAGCGGCGATATCGCGGCCAGCCTCGCGCGCGGCGACCAAGGTGTCGCGTAGCTCGGCCACATCGCGCAACCCCAGGTTCACGCCCTGCCCGGCCAGCGGATGCACCGCATGGGCAGCGTCGCCCAGCAAGACAAAGCGATCAGCCTGATAGCGCTCGGCCAATTGCAGCTTGAGTGGAAACGCCGCGCGCGGTGTGGTGGCGGTGATACGGCCCAGCCGGAAATCGCTGGCGACACCTAACGCGTTGAGAAAACCGGCATCGTCCAAGGCCAGCACCTGTTGCGCTTCGTCCTCGGGCAGTGACCAGACGATGGAGCTACGGCCATCGGCCAGCGGCAGCAGCGCCAGCGGCCCGCTCGGCAAGAAACGCTGCCAGGCGGTTTTTTGGTGCGCGCGCTCGGTGACGACGTGAGCGACGATGGCTCGCTGGGTGTAATCGCGCCCCCGCGTGGCAATACCGGCCAGCTGACGCAGCGGCGAGCCAGCACCGTCGGCAGCCACCAGCAAGCGCGCCGACAAGGGCCCGCCGTAAGCTTGATCGACACCGGATGACTCGGCATGGAGCAGATCGAGCTGGATACGCTCCTCACGGACCTCGAATCCACGCACCTCAGCCGGGCACAGGCGGCGGACACCGGCGGCGTCAAGCGCCTGCCACAGTGTCCACTGCACCAGATTGTTCTCGACAATGTAACCGAGCAGCTCGCGATGCTCGGTGGCCGCGTCGAAATCGATGGCCGCGCCGTTCTCGGCGTCCCATACATGCATGTGCGCATATGGGCTGCTGCGTGCTTGGCGAATAGACGCCCAAACGCCAAGCTCATCCAACAAGGCTATCGAGGATGGCGCCAATCCAACCACGCGCAAATCCACTTCATCGGTAACTTGCCATGGCGCCGGAGCCCGCGCATCCAACAGCGCGGTAGCGAATCCGGCACGTGCCAGGGCGAGCGCCGCGGCGGCCCCCACCATCCCGCCGCCGACCACCGCGACGTCCAGCGAAGGGCCGCGTCGACGAGCGCCGTCGCTGCGTGTCGATAAGCTCGTCGTACTCATGGCAAGGACTCCAGCACGGCTTGCGGTGGTTGATCGCGAAAGCCCATTCCGCGCCAGGCAAGTGCTTGCTGCAACGGCGGCAGGCGGTCGCAGGCCAGCAAGGCAAGCGAGCGCAGCGGGCCAAGCAAAGGTTGCTGCAGGCAGGCCAGGCGGACCAGGCCATGACTCATCGTCATCGTGCCTTCGCGGTCTGGCTCGCGGCGTGCCGCATAGTTTTCTAATAAGGCCGTAGCGCCGGGATCGGCGGCATGGGCCACCAGCTCGGCCAAGGTCAGCGCATCGCGCAAGCCAAGGTTGAAACCCTGCGCACCGATGGGGTGCACGGTTTGCGCCGCGTTACCGACCAACACGGCGCGCGGCCCGATCAGGCGTTCGGCAGCCACCCGGTGGATGGCATAGGGGTGGCGTTTGCCGGGGCGGCTTAAACGCCCCAGGCGCCAGCCGAAACGCTGCTGGGCAAGGGCGATAAACGCCGCGTCGTCCATGGCTGCCACCGCATCCGCCTCGTCAGCCGACACGGTCAGGATTAAGCCGCAACGGCGCTCGGCCAACGGCAGCAAGGCCACCGGGCCACTGTCGGCGAAGCGCTCATAGGCGCGGTTTGCATGATCGCGCTCTGGCGTCACCGTGCAGACAAAAAGAGTTTGTTGGTAGTCCTGTCGCTGCGCGCCGATATGCAACTGATCGCGCACGAATGACCCGGTGCCATCGGCGCCCACCAGCAAGCCGGCATCAAGCTGCCGAACGCCATCAGGTGTACGAACGTGTGCCTGCCAACCGGTCGCCGACGACTCCAGCGCGTGCAAGGTGGCGGGTGCCAAACGGGTCAGCCGCGTGCATTCATCGAGCCGGTGCAACAAGGCGGCGCCAAGCTCGCGGGCCGGCAGGGTCCAGCCCAAGGCGTCGACACCATGCTTGTCCGCATCCAATCGGACGCTGCCAAATTCACCGCTGCGACTGACATGGATATGCCGGATCGGCGTGGCCTTCGCCGCCGCGTGCGGCCACACGCCAATCGCCTTGAGCCCGTTCACGGTGGCGCGAGACAAAGCCAGGTTGCGCTCGTCATAGCTGGGCTGGGCATCGACCCGCGGCGCTGCCGCTTCGACCAGGGTGACCGCGCAACCGGCAGCGTCCAGCGCAATAGCCAGACTGGCACCGACCAAGCCACCGCCGACGATCAATACAGGGGATGAGGAGGAATCCATGGCACTCATGGGCGGCAATGATACGCGTTGAATGACGGTTGCTGTTCCTTGGGGGGAACCGGCATAAAAAGCAGGGGCGATAAAGCAAGTACAAAAAAGATCCAATAAAGAACGTGGCACTTCACCCCCGACGTTCACGTCACCTGTTCCCCATCCCTCGCTCCCCGCTTGCAGTTCCGCTAGCCGCAGTCCCCCCTCTCCAAACCGACCACTCCCTGCTCCCCGCCCTCAATCGGCTAAACTAGCCGCCCTTGCAACACACCGCCCGACCACGGAGCAACTCATGGCTACCACGCTCACCCGACGCCTCGGCATTTTCCTGGCGCTCGCCCTGGTAATGGCGGCGACCCGCTCGCATCACTTTTTGCATCATTTCGACTACCTGCCCGACGCCTCCATGGCGGTGTTCTTTCTTGCGGGTTTCTGGCTGCGCGGCTCCGTTCGCTGGGCTTTTCCGTTGCTGATGGCGTTGGCGGTGTTGATCGACTATGTGGTGATCACCGGCCAGGGCATCGATTTCTGGAGTCATTACTGCGTCTCGGCGGCCTATTGGTTTCTGGTACCGGCCTATTTCAGCCTCTGGCTGGGCGGCAGCTGGCTGGCCGGCCATTACAAGGGTCTGCGCCTGCCGACCCTGGCGCTTGCCGCCGCAGCCCTGCTGGTCAGCGAGGGTATTTCTTATTTGATCTCCAACGGCAGTTTCTACTGGATCAGCGCCAGCGTGCCGCAGCCGCGTAGCTTCGGTGCATGGTTTGCCAATCTGGGCGATTGGTATGTGATCTTCCTTACCTCCACGGCGATCTACGTGGGTGCCGGTGCGGTACTGCACGTGCTCGTCAGCCAGCTGGTCAAGACCTTGGGGCATAACGCCAGCCATACGGCACGATGAGCATGCTTGGTGCGCCAGGGGATGCCAGCAAAAACCGCACTGAGCGCGTGTTTTGCTGGATCTGGCGCATCAACGGCTTGATGTTCTTTGTTTTTGGCCTGCTGATCGTCATCAGTTATCTGACGGATTGGCAACGGCAGTGGAAGTCTCGACTTAGCTCGCCGCAGGGTGCTTCGTCACAAGCAAGCGCGCCTGCCGAGCCGGCTAAACTTCCCGCCTTGGGGCTGGGCTCGTTTGAGCCTGTCGCAGGTACCCGCGTGTACACCGCACAGCTATCTGAAAATTACTACGGCAACTCCCCCGAGTACGTGCTTGATGCTGCGCAGCGAGTGAATCACAACACCTTGTTTTACGACGCTGCGACGGGGGCGAATCACTGGCTTTTTGCCGATCATGCGGAAGTGATCTGCAAACTGGATGCGCTCAGCGCAAACGATCCCACCGACACGGCGCCCAGCGCTTGGGCCTGGTCGAAAACCGAAGCTGGCGGTAGTTATCGTATTGGCCTTGCCGACATCGACGGCAACCACGCCGAAGCATTGATCGAAGCTGACGCCTGCCTGGAAAAATCCTTTCTGCAAGCAGACGGCACGGCCTTGCTGTTCTACACCCATGACGGCAAGCCCCAGGCTAGCCTGATCGACGTGGCGCATCGTCGTATCCTTCGTACCGACACGCTATTAGCACCTTGAACCGGAACCACTGATGGGCAACCGACTTTCCAAGATTTACACCCGCACGGGCGACGATGGCAGCACCGGCCTCGGCGATGGCTCACGGGTCGCCAAGGATTCACTGCGCGTTGCTGCCTACGGCACGGTGGACGAGCTCAACAGCACCATTGGCATGGTACTGGCCGCCGATGGTGTCGATGACGCCGTGCGTGAAGTGTTGACCCAGGTGCAGCACGACTTGTTCGACCTGGGCGGCGAGCTGTGCATTCCCGGCATGGCGATGATCGAGGACGGCGACATCGACCGGCTTGAGCAGGTGCTGGACGGCTTCAACGAGCCATTGCCGCCCTTGAAAGATTTCATCTTGCCGGGCGGCGGCATGGCCGCCTCTTGCGGCCACTTGGCGCGCACCGTATGTCGGCGTGCCGAGCGTGAAGTGATTGCCCTGGGTCGCGTGGAAGAGATTCGACCGCAGGCGCAGCGCTATCTGAACCGGCTGTCTGATCTGCTGTTCGTACTTTGCCGCGTGCTGGCTCGCGCGAGTGGTCACGGCGAGGTGCTGTGGCAACACGAACGCCGCCGTAAACCCAAGACCGACTAACCGGCATGCTGCGGCTTTATACCCACCCGGCCTGCTTGCAGCATGACCCCGGCCCTGGCCAGGCTGAATCACCAGCGCGCCTGCGTGCCGTGTTGCAAGCGCTGGACCACGACCGCTTCGCCGCGATCGATCGCGTCGAAGCTCCGCGCGCCAGCCGTGAACAGCTGTTGCGGGTGCACGATGCCGCCTATGTCGAGCGCCTTCTTTCCAGCGCACCGGCCAGCGGCACGCTTCGTCTGGATGAAGACACCTTGATGTCGCCAGCATCTGCCGAGGCCGCGCTTCGCGCCGCAGGTGCGGTAGTCGCTGCGGTAGATGCCGTCATCGCGGGGCGTGACGGCCACGCTTTTTGCGCAGTGCGGCCGCCCGGCCATCACGCTACCGCCGACCAGGCGATGGGCTTTTGCCTGTTCAACAATATTGCCGTGGCGGCCGCGCATGCACTCGCCGCGCACGGTCTGAAGCGGATCGCCATCGCCGATTTCGATGTCCATCACGGCAATGGCACGCAAGCTATTTTTGCCACCGAACCGCGGGTGTTGTTTATCTCTAGCCATCAGTCGCCGCTGTATCCGGAGACCGGCCGTGAGGACGAAAGAGGTGTCGGCAATATCGTCAACGCGCCGCTTTCGCCAGGCGATGGTTCTTACGAATTTCGTGAGTTGTGGGACGGCATGCTGCTGCCACGGCTGCACGCCTTCAAGCCGCAGCTGGTGCTGGTGTCGGCAGGCTTCGACGCGCACCGCGATGACCCTCTCGCCGACCTGCGCCTGAACCACGAAGACTTCGCCTGGATCACCGAGCGCCTGGTCGCCCTGGCCCCTGCGCACGCGGGTGGCCGACTGGTCTCCAGTCTGGAGGGCGGCTACAACCTCAGCGCCCTGGCGGCCAGCGCCACGGCGCATGTGGGCGCGCTCCTCGATTGAGAAACACGCCCCGGCTCGAATGGGGCACCGCGGGTCAGGAGCGCAGGCTTTACTTGGTTGGCACGAAATCCAGCGCTACCGAATTGATGCAGTAGCGCAAGCCGGTCGGCTTGGGGCCATCGGGGAAAACATGCCCCAAATGCGAACCGCATTCTGCACAACGGACCTCGGTACGATGCATGCCATGGCTTTCGTCTTGATGCGCACTGACCCCCTCGCGCAGCATCGGCTGGAAGAAGCTCGGCCAGCCGGAGCCGGAGTCGTACTTGGCATCGGAGGCGAACAAGCGCGCCCGGCACGCCGTACACACGTAGGTACCGGCCTCTTTGTGCTCATACCACTTGCCGCTGAAAGGCGCCTCGGTCGCCGAGCATCGGCACACGGCGTATTGCTCCGGGCTCAGTTCGGCACGCCATTCGGCATCGCTCTTGTTCAGTTTGCTATGACTCATGCTGAATTCTCGTTGGCAACGGTGAGGGGATTACCTGCCCTAGATGGGGGCTTTCTGCTAGCTTAACGATCCTTCAAACCCAACAGATTGCCATCGTGACGCCTACGCTACGCCACATGCCCGCGCGCCGCCTGCTTGCGGTTGCAGCCGCCCTCGCCCTGGCCAGTGGCCACGCCGAGGCGAAAAATAGCCAACACCGCAAAGCATCACTCGATGGCGAGGTGCCGGCTTGTCCGCTGGGTTCGTTCCATTGTCCGGCCCGGCCCGACAGTTACGCCATGTGCCGCCCGAACGCACTGCTTGAGTTTTACGACCCTAGCATGAGCAAGGACAGCTCGGTTCGCGACACCTCGAACACGCTGGTGTGGGCCGAGAACGTCGACAGTTCGAATCAGACGGTCTATCACTTGAGCGGACAGGTCAAGCTGCAGCGCGCCGACCAGCTGCTGCAGTCGGACACCGCTGACTACAACAGCGACACCACCGACTACGACGCACGCGGCCATGTGCGCTACCAAGAGGCGGGGCAACTGGTTGCCGCAGACCACGTCAGCGGCAATACCGATGCCAGCCACGGCCTGGCCAAAGACAACGTGCGCTATCAGATGCTGACCTCGCGCGGCAATGGCATTGCGACACAGGGCGAAATGCTCGATGCGGACCATAGCCGCTACAGCATGGCCACGTATTCCACCTGTGACCTGGGTCATCATGTCTGGGAAGTGCGCGGCAAATCGATTCTTATCGACAAGGTGAAGGGCCGCGGCGTGGCGCGTGATGCGACCATGCGGGTGGGCAAGGTCCCGTTCTTTTATATGCCGTACTTCACTTTTCCGATCGACAACTCGCGCCAGACCGGCTTTCTCACCCCGGTCATGAGCAATACCAGCCGCGCCGGCTTTCGCATTCTCGCGCCGTACTATTTGAATCTGGCGCCGAACTACGACGCCACGCTGACCCCTGCCCTTTACACCAGCCGCGGCCCGATGCTGGGCAGCGAATTTCGTTATATGTTCCAGGGCGGTTACACCGGCCAGTTCAACCTGGAATATGTGCCTAAGGACAACGGCGGCAACGACGGCACCATTACCCAGACCAAGGGCGATACGCGCTACCTGGTCAAATACCTTAGCGTTTCGCATCTATGGCAGAGCTGGTCGCTGACCACCAATATCAATCACGCTTCTGACCGCAACTACCTGTACGACTTCGGCAACGATCTGTACAACAGTTCGATCGGTACGCTGACCTCTAGCGTGTATGTGGTGGGTGGCAGCAGCTGGTGGAATGCGCAGATCGGCGGTGACGTTTACCAAAACGTCAACCCGTTCCTGCCCGATAGCATCAACCCGTATAACCGGTTGCCACGCGCCGCGCTGAACATCAATGTACCGATCAACCATTGGCTTGAGTTCGGCATGAACGACGAAGCGGTGGCCTTTAGCAAAAAGCAGTATTTGTTCACCCCGGTGAATGGCGTTACCACCCATCAGCGTAACTTCATCGATGGCGACCGCCTCGACCTGTACCCGTACATGGCCGCCTATTTTCAGGGCGCCTCGTGGTTTGTCCGCCCCAAGCTGGCCTACCGCTATACGGCTTACCAGCTCAACGGCAACTACCAGAACTACGGCTACTCGAACGGGCTGACGGAGTGGCTGGGCCCGAACCAGACCTCGCCCTACACCAGCCGCACGCCCAGTCGCGGGCTACCCGTCGCCAGCGTGGATAGCGGGCTGATCTTCGATCGCAGCACCTCGCTGTTCGGCACCAGCTACACACAAACGCTGGAGCCGCGCCTGTATTACCTCTACGTGCCCTACCGCAATCAGAACAATTTGCCGTTGTTCGATACCAACCTGATGTCACTGGACTATTGGCAGCTGTTCTCGCCCAACCAGTACTCCGGCGCGGATCGGCAGATGAACGCCAATAACCTGACCGGGGCCGTTACCACGCGCCTGCTGGACGACAACGGTGTGGAGCGGCTCTCGGCCAGCTTTGGCCAGATCCACTATTTCACCCAGCAACGGGTGCAGTTGCCCAATAGTCAGACCACGGTTACCCCGGCGACCGACTGGTCCAGCTCGGACTACGTCGCCCAGCTAAACATGCAGCTGAACGACCAATGGCGCGTGAGCACCCAGTACCAGTGGAGTCCCAACACCCGCCAAACCGACCTGGGCGTATTCGAGCTGCAGCACCGCCTGAATAACAACGGCATCCTCAATTTCTCCTATCGCTACCGCCGCGGGCTGCTGGAACAATACAGCGCCTCTGCGGTCTACCCGGTCTCGGATCGTTGGAGACTGCTGGGGAGTTGGACCTGGTCTGCGCTGGATCACAAGACGATCGAGGCACTGGCTGGCGTTGAATATGACAGTTGCTGCGTCGCTCTGCGGGTGGTCGATCGCAATTACGTAAATCTGGGTTATTCCGGTTACGGTCCGCCACCGCCGGGCACCATCTCCAGCCGCAACAATGCCGTGATGTTCGAAATCGAATTCAAGGGTATGGGCTCGTCCAGCACGCAGATCGAACCAATGCTGCGACGTGATATTCTTGGCTATCAATAAATTACATATGCCCCTGCTGGGCCGGGTTCCATACTGATGAAGCAATCCTTTGCTACCTTCCTGTTCGCGGTTGCGGCCGCAACAGTCCTGCCCGCCCACGCCCAGCTGTTGCCTCAGGCCGCTGCGTCAGGCAATCAGCCGCTGGACCGCATCGTGGCCGTGGTGGATGAAAGCGTGATCCTGCAAAGCGAGCTGAACGAAGCCGTTCGCTCGGTGCAGCAGCAATACGCCAGCGACCCCAGCCAGTTGCCGCCGATCGACGTGCTGCGCCGCCAGGTGCTGGACCGCCTGGTACTGATGAAGCTGCAGATCGCGCGCGCCAACGATCAAGGTGTCCGCGTTTCCGATGCCGACATCGACCAGGCCGTTGCCGGTGTCGCCCAGCAGAACAAAATGACTCCCGAGCAGCTGCGCAGCGCGGTGGAGCAGGAAGGCTCCAGTTTTGCCGCCTTCCGCAAGCAGCTGGGCGATCAGCTGATCGTGCAGCGCCTGCATGAAAGCGTAGTGCGCGATTCGGTGAATATCACCGACAGCGAGATCAACAACCTGCTCGCCAGCCCGACGTACAAGGCGGGCGAGGTACATCTGGCGCATATCCAGATCAGCGTGCCCAGCGGCGGTACCGCGGCCGATATCCAGACGGCGCAGACCAAGGCCGAGCAGGCTGTCGCCGCCATCAAGGGCGGCATGGATTTCAACGCCGCGGCCATCCGCTACTCCGATGCGCAAGACGCCCTAGAGGGTGGCGATCTGGGCTGGCGCCGCATGGACGAAGTGCCACCGGCCTTCGTCGAGGCCATCACCACCATGAAGCCGGGCGATGTGACCCCGGCCCAGCGTGGACCCACCGGCTTTCATATTCTCAAGCTGGTGGATCAGCGCGCGCCCAGCCGCCAGGTCATTACCGAATACAAGGCGCGGCAGATTCTAATCAAGCCCAGTGAGCTGCTGACGCCGGACCAGGCGCACCAGAAGGCGCAGGATCTTTACAACCGCATCGTCACCAAGCATGAAGATTTCGCCAAGCTGGCGAAAGAAAACTCCAAGGACGACACCACCGCTAATGCCGGCGGCGACATGGGCTGGTTCCCGCAGCAGGCCTGGGGCACCGCGGTGTCTCAGCAGCTCGGCCAGCTGAAGGACGATCAGGTTTCGCAGCCGTTCCAGACCGAGGCTGGCTGGCACATCCTGCAGCGCCAGGGCGAGCGCCAAAGCGATCGCACCACTGAGATCGAACGCGACCAGGCGCGTCAGGCCATCGGTAACCGCAAGGCCGAACAGGCGTTTGAGGACTACCTACGCGAAATGCGTTCCGGCGCCTACGTCAACATCCTGGTGCCTGAGTTGCGTGACGCGGAAAACACGCCTAAAGCGCAGGACAAATCCTCCTGATATCGCCCATCCCAAGATCAATGCCTCAATGACCTTGAGCGCCCCCGCCCTTCCCCGGCTCGCCGTTACCGCAGGCGAGCCGGCTGGCATCGGCCCCGAGCTATTGATCCGATTGGCCGCCACTTCGCTGGCGGCCAATTTCGTTGCGGTCACGGATCGCGCGCTGCTGCAACGCGCCGCCGTTCGTTGCGGACTGCCGCTTGAACTGATCGACGACGACGGTACCGCCGTGTATCAGCGCCGCCCTGGCTCGCTGCGTCTACGGCATGTGCCGCTGGCCATCGAGGAAACCCCCGGCCGGCCCGATCCACGCAATGCGCACCACGTGCTCGCCACCCTCACCGAAGCGGCCGATGGCTGTATGGCCGGCCGCTATGACGCCATCGTCACCGCGCCGCTGCAGAAGTCCTCGATCAACGAAGCCGGCATCCGTTTCAGCGGCCATACCGAGTTTTTTGCCGAGCGCGCCCGCGCCGACGTCGTCATGATGCTGGCCAGCCCGGAGCTACGCGTTGCCCTGGTCACCACGCATCTGCCGTTGTCGGCGGTCTCCGCGGCGATCACCCGCGAGACACTGACGCGCACGTTACGTATCGTGCAGGCCGAGCTGGTCGTCAAATTCAAATTGGCAAAGCCACGCATCGCCGTGCTCGGCATCAATCCGCATGCCGGCGAAGGCGGTCATATGGGGCACGAGGAAATCGATACGGTTATTCCTGTGCTCAACGCCTTGCGCGACGAGGGCATGTTGTTAATTGGCCCTTTGCCCGCCGACACGGCTTTCGTCCCAGCCCAGCGCGAACGCTATGATGCCGTGCTGGCGATGTATCACGATCAGGCACTGCCGGTGCTGAAAAGCGAAGCTTTCGACCGCACCGTCAACCTTACGCTGGGCCTGCCCTTTATCCGCACTTCCGTTGACCACGGCACGGCGCTGGACCTGGCCGGTAGTGGGCAGGCTGACCCGGCCAGTTTGATTGCCGCGGCCCAGATGGCCATGAATCTCGTGGCGCCGAGTTAATCGCGCACCGGACCACTTATTTTTCCGTCGCCTGTGTTGGATTCAACATGAGGCGACTGATTGAGGCGAGGCATCCACCTTGCCGGAAACCCTTCCAATGAATGCTCGTCCCAAAAAAAGCTTCGGCCAACACTTTCTGCATGACAAGCGCTATATCGAGCGCATCGTTAGCGCGATCTCACCGCGTGCCGATGATTTCGTGGTCGAGATCGGCCCCGGCGAAGGCGCACTGACCCTGCCCTTGCTTGCCGCCGCCGGCAAACTCACCGCCATTGAACTCGACACCGACCTGATTCCCGGCCTGCAGGCCCGCGCCAACGAGGTCGGCGAGCTCAGCATCGTCCATGCCGATGTACTCAAGGTCGATTTCAGCGCGCTCGCCCACCGCCAGGGAGTCGAGCGGCTGCGCATCGCCGGCAACCTGCCTTATTACATTTCCAGCCCCATTCTGTTTCATTGCGTCGCGCACACCGCCGTCATCGAAGACATGCACTTCATGCTGCAGAAAGAAGTCGTCGATCGCATGGCGGCCGAGCATTCCGGCCGCCGCCGAAAGTGGATTCAGCCGTTGTGCGGCTGACCCCGCTGCCGCCCGAACAATTACACGATGCCGACCCCGAGCGCCTGTACGCCATCGTCAAAGCCGCTTTTGCGCAGCGTCGCAAGACACTGAGCAACGCACTGAAACAATTGCTCGACAGCAGCGCCATCCGCAGTGCCGATGTAGACCCCAAAGCACGCGCGGAAACCCTTGCCCCGGAAGACTTCGTGCGCCTGGCCAAGCTGCCCGCCTAAGCGCAGAAACCATGACCAACGCGATCCCTGCCTGGCCTGGGGCGATAAAGCCGCCCCTTCGTTAAAACAGGTTTGCCCCATGCATCGCGGCAACCCGTACAATCGCGGCATGACCGAAAAATCTTCCTACACGATCGGCGTGCAGGTCGAAACCCGTTTCGTCCCCGACCAGTCCAAGCCTGCCGACGATCGTTACGTGTTCGCCTACACCATCACCTTGCGTAATAACGGTGACGTACCAGCGCGCCTGATTACCCGTCACTGGGTCATTACCGATGCCAATGGCAAGGTGGAAGAGGTTCGCGGTGAAGGCGTCGTCGGCGAGCAGCCCTGGATGCGTCCGGGCGATGACTATCAGTACACCTCTGGCGCCGTGCTGGAAACCGCGGTGGGCACCATGTACGGCAGCTATCAGATGCTGGCCGATGACGGCACCCACTTCGAGGCGCCGATTCCACCCTTCACCCTTTCCATTCCGCGTACCTTGCACTGATGGTGCAGCGCTGATGGCTACGTATGCGATCGGCGACCTGCAGGGCTGCTATCCCGAACTGCAACGCCTACTCGAGAAAATCCGCTTCGATCCCGCCCAGGATCGTTTGTGGTTTTGTGGCGACCTGGTCAACCGCGGCGGCCAGTCGCTGGACACCTTGCGCCTGATCCACAACCTGCGCGAGCAGGTCATCGTCACCCTGGGCAATCACGACCTGAGCCTGCTGGCGATTGCCCAGCGCAGGCCGGAGGCACAGTCCAAGGTCAATCCGGAACTGCGCGAGGTGTTGTTCGCCGAGGACGCGCCGGTGCTGTTCGAATGGCTGCGCAGTCAGAAACTGCTACATCACGACGAGCGGCTCAACTGGACCATGGTGCATGCCGGCCTGGCCCCTTCCTGGACGTTGCGCCAAGCCCAGCGTGCCGCTCAGGAAGTGGAGCGTGAGCTGTCCAGCCCGCGTCATCCGCGCATCCTGAAGAACTTGTTCGGCAACCGGCCGACCGCCTGGTCGAGCCGCCTGCAAGGTATCGACCGGATGCGCGCCTCGATCAACACACTGACGCGGATGCGCTTTTGCGACATCCACGGTCATATTGATTTTGAGGCAAAGGGTGCGCCGGGGACGCAGAAACCGGGCATGTATCCCTGGTTTGAGGTGCCGGGCATGCGCCGGCGCGAGTCACGCGTCGTCTGCGGTCACTGGTCGGCGCTGGATCGCTTTGCGGGGCTGGGTATTTACGCCATCGATACCGGCTGCGTCTGGGGCGGCAAGCTCACCGCGCTGCAACTCGATAGCGAGGAGCCTCGCTATATCACCGTCAATGCCGAGCCACACCGCAAGCGTCCACCGGGCGGCGGCGACTGATTCAGTCGCTGCAACGGCAGTGCCTCTCGCCACCTGAAGCATCGGCTCCATCGCTCATCGGGCGATGCATCGCAACGCGCAACGTGGACTTTAATCCGGGCGTAAGCGGGGCGACGTCACTTAACCCCAGTGGCGCTTACCCCAAGCAGGCAGCGCCACATAAATTACATCCTCTCCCGGCAAGGGGAGAGGCGATGGCCATCAGTTGAGCTGACCGTGGCAGTACTTATATTTCTTGCCCGAGCCGCAGGGGCACGGATCATTGCGGCCGACCTTGGTGCCGTCGACCTGTTCGACCGACTGATTCTGCATCGCGCCCAGGGCCAAGGCCTCGGCATCCGCACCGAGGGCGCCGACCGGCGCACCGCCGCCGCTGGTGTGCATCTGTTTCTGCAGGCGCTCGGCTACGCGCTGCTGCTCGACTTCCATCGCGGCGACTTCTTCTTCGCTGCGCACGCGAACGCGGGCAAGCATCTGCACCACTTCGACCTTGATGCGGTCAAGCATGCTGGAGAACAGCTCGAACGATTCGCGCTTGAACTCCTGCTTCGGCTGCTTCTGCGCATAACCGCGCAGATAGATGCCTTGGCGCAGGTAATCCATGCTCGCCAAATGCTCTTTCCAGGCATTGTCGACCACACTCAGCATGATGTGCTTCTCAAGCTGCCGCATGGTGACGCTGCCGATCTGCGCCTCCTTGGCCTTGAACAGCTCATCCGTGCCCTCTTGCACATGCTTGAGCAGCAAAGCGGCATCCATCTCGTGCTGCTGCTCGACCCAGTGTTTGAGATCCAGCGAAAGACCGAACTCGCTCTCAAGCTCACGATCGAGACCTGGGATATCCCACTGTTCATCAATGCTATCGGCCGGCACATGACGCAGCACCAGTGACGTAACGACGTCGTCGCGAATGTCGGCAATGGTCTCGGAGACATCATCGACTTCCAGCAATTCATCGCGCTGGCGATAAATCACCTTGCGCTGATCGTTGGCGACGTCGTCGAACTCCAGCAAATGTTTGCGGATGTCGAAGTTATGCTGTTCGACCTTGCGCTGTGCCTTTTCGATCTGCCGGCTGATCATGCCGAACATGCGCATCCAGCGGCCAACCCAATCGCCGGCGAAACTGCGCAGCAAGTTGTCCTGCAGCGACAGATAAAAACGCGAAGAACCCGGATCGCCCTGACGACCGGAACGGCCGCGCAGCTGGTTATCGATGCGGCGCGATTCATGCCGCTCGGTACCGATAATGTGCAGGCCACCAGCCGCCAAGACCTTGTCGTGACGCTTCTGCCATTCATCGCGCACGCGCTTGCGCTCGGCATCGGTGGCGCCTTCAGCAAGTTCGGCCAAGGCCGCTTCCAGGCTGCCGCCAAGCACGATATCCGTACCGCGGCCGGCCATGTTGGTGGCGATGGTCACCGAACCGGGCGCACCGGCCTGGGCCACGATATGCGCTTCGCGTTCGTGCTGTTTGGCATTGAGCACTTCGTGTTTGATCTTTGCCTTGGTCAACAAGGCAGAGAGCAGCTCGGACACTTCGATCGAGGTGGTACCGACCAAGACCGGCTGGCCGCGCTCGTGGCAGCTCTTGATGTCTTCGACGACCGCCTTGTACTTGACCTCTTGCGCGAGGAAGACCATGTCCGAGTTGTCTTTGCGGATCATCGGCTTGTGCGTGGGGATGACCACCACTTCAAGACCGTAGATTTGCTGGAACTCGTACGCCTCGGTATCGGCCGTACCGGTCATGCCGGCCAGCTTTTTGTACATGCGGAACAGGTTTTGGAAGGTAACCGTCGCCAGCGTCTGGTTCTCGCGCTGAATCGGCACGCCCTCTTTGGCCTCGACCGCCTGGTGCAGGCCATCGGACCAGCGACGACCGACCAAGGTGCGGCCGGTGAATTCATCGACGATGACCACTTCGCCGTCACGCACGATGTAGTCCACATCGCGCTGATAAATTGCATTGGCGCGCAGTGCCGCATTGAGATGATGCACGACGGCAAGATTCTTCGAATCGTAGAGACCGCTATCGGTCTCGATCACTCCGGCCTGACGCAGCAACTCATCCGCGTGCGACATGCCCTCTTCGGACAAATGCACCTGCTTCTGCTTTTCATCGACCCAGTAATCGCCGCTGCCGTCTTCTTTTTCCTGGCGGATCATCTTCGGCACAATCTTGTTCACCGCGATATACAGCTGCGGTGAATCTTCGGCAGGGCCGGAGATAATCAGCGGCGTGCGCGCCTCGTCGATCAGGATCGAGTCCACTTCGTCGACGATGGCGTAATGCAGGCCGCGCTGATAGCGCTGGTCTTTGGACAACGCCATGTTGTCGCGCAGATAGTCGAAGCCGAATTCGTTATTGGTGCCGTAGGTAATGTCGGCGGCATAAGCCTGATGCTTGTCGGCATGATCCATGCCGGGCCACACCACACCTACCGTCAAACCGAGAAAATTGTAGAGCTGGCCCATCTGCGCCGAGTCGCGGCGAGCCAGATAGTCGTTGACGGTGACCACATGCACGCCCTTGCCTTCCAGGGCATTCAGATACACCGACAGCGTGCCGACCAGGGTCTTGCCTTCGCCGGTGCGCATTTCGGCGATGCGGCCCGAATGCAGCACCATGCCGCCGATCAGCTGCACGTCGTAAGGACGCATGCCGAGTACGCGTTTGGCGCCCTCGCGCACCACCGCAAAAGCCTCCGGCAGCAACTTGTCCAGCGACTCGCCGGCAGCCACGCGCTGCTTGAATTCATCGGTTCTGCCGCGTAGTGCCGCATCACTCAACTTTTCAAATTCGGGCTCAAGCGCATTGATGCGCGCGACCGACTTGGAAAGCTGGCGTAGCACGCGGTCGTTGCGGCTACCGAAGAGGCTTGTCATGGCACGATTGAACATCGATCTTCCGGATCTGGAGACAAAAACGACCCGCCAAGTGAATCGGCGCGGGGCGAAAGGGATGATGATACTAGGGTCAGCGGGCTATCCCAAACGCTGCGGATCTCCTGCCGATGATCCATGCGCTATCGGGCAAGCCTCCCCGGCTTGCCCCCCGTCACCATCCCGGCTGCTCAGGAGTGGCGACAAGCAAGGGATCTTTCAAGGGCGTGGCCGCCCTTGTGCTGAGCGACGATCCCGACTTAGCGGTGATTACGCACAAAGGCCAGGGGATTGACCACCCGGCCGTTGTACCAAACCTCGAAATGCACATGCGAACCCGTCGATCGCCCGGTAGAACCCGCCTTGGCAATGACATCCCCAACACGCACCCGCTGGCCCGGCTTCACGATCAACGCACTGTTGTGCGCATAGCGCGTCATATAGCCATTGCCATGGTCGATCTCGATGACATCGCCATAACCGTTGCGGATGCCCGCATAGGTCACCATGCCCTCGGCCACCGCGGCGACCGGTGTGCCCGTGGGCACCGAGATATCGATGCCGGTGTGCGTCGCGCTGTGGCCGCTGAACGGGTCCGGGCGACCACCGAAATAAGAGGAGATATAGCCCTGGACGGGCATGCCGGTCGGCTTGAGATTGGACTCGATCTTGGCATCCAGCAACAGGCTTTGCAGTGCGGAAAGCTGCGCTTGCTGGCTGTCGAACTGAGCCGAAAGTTGCTCGATCCCGGTGTCTAGCGCTTGCGGCAACGCATAGGGCTCATCCGAACTGCTTTCCACGCCGCCAACGGCTGGCTGCTCACCGAAATTAAACTCGCCATCGTCAAGCTTGCCGACCTGGGCCAAGCGCTCACCCAAGGCATTGAGGCGGGTGGATTGCGCTTGTAACTGACCCAGCTTCACCGCCAGCGCGTCGATATCGCGCTGAGCGTCTTTACGCATGCTGCCCAGCTGACCGTCTTGCTGCTTCACTTGCTTGTTCAGCTGCTCGATCTCAGCCAGCGCCCGATCGCGAGGACTGGCCAAGGCCATGGCCACCGTCGCACCCAGTCCGGCGCAACCGAGGACAGCGGCGGCGGCGATGCCGATCAAGCGGTAGCGCAAGCGCCGATCCGCCAGATCTAGAGTTTTCGGCACCTTTTTGGTGCGTGATACCAGTATGATTTGCATGTTTTTCCACGTCGAAGATGTCGGCATCCATGCAGCGCGACGTACCCCGCCCTCCCCGCCGCACCGGCACTGGAATGAAATCCATTACCGAATGTGGCCCTGTTGCTGCCCTTGCCAAAAAGGCCAGCGAACTGGAGGCACTAGACCGCGCACTGCGTCAGACATTGCCGTCACCGCTCCGTGAGCAGGTCAGATTTGCCAACCTGCGCAACGGCCGTCTTGTTTTTTTGGCTTCATCCCCGGCGTGGGCGTCGCGATTGCGCCTTATGCAGACGCAGATTCTCGCCACCGCGCACGCCATAGGCGTACACGCCAGTTTTGTCACCGTGAAAGTGGCCCCCCCTCCGCCAGCCCATACCGAGCCGGATCGGTCAAAACCGCTTTCGATCACCGCAGCCCGTCACTTGAAAGCCGCCGCGGCGTCCATCACAGACCCCGAATTACAAAAACTGTTCCTTGAACTGGCAGCGGCCGCCGGTGCTTCTGGCTCCAGCTCCGACGACTCCGCCTGATGCGTTTCCCGGCCCCTCCGGCCGGCTCATCTCGACTAGCCAGATGACCTAGCCCGAAAAGACGAAGCTGGTTTTATACCACGCTCGCGCGCAATCGGTAGGCCGAATAGTCACGATCACATGAGCAGCAGTCGACAGAATCAAAAAAAGAACTGATAAAACAAAAGGCTGCATCTCTCGATGCAGCCTTTTGTTAGTTTTGTGTAGCCCAGGGGTGCTTAACGGGGCGCCTTGGCCTGCCCCAGGTAGTCGGTGAGAAAGCCCTCGGGACTGCCCTGTTCGGATAGCTCGGCGCTATAGGAAACATGACGCGCCTTGGCCTCGCCCGGCAGATAGATCTCGCCACCACCTTCACCATCGAGAATCAATGCGACGAATTTTTCGCCCTTGATGGTGAGCGAATAACGCGGCTGCTCCCGCACCATCTCCATCGTCATCTTCTGGATCTTCATATTCCAGTCGTGATCGATGCCGCCGACCTGGATCAAAGCTTCATTGGCCGTACGCGGCCCGACGCGCAGCACCCAGACCTTTAAGCCCTCGCTGCCGCTGTACGCCCTTACTTGCGGCCCGACTTCTGGGCGTGCCGTCTCGGCGTGGATCACGCTGGCAGCAACCAGCAACAGGCATAACGACAGTAAGCGCAGCAGGGCTTTCATCGACAATCCTTATCCTTGGAAACTTCAAAGCCCCGATTTCTCGAGGCCTTAAAGGTAGATCACGCTCGCGCTGGTTCAGATCGCTTGAGCAGGGTGTGCATAGGAGATCGGCGAAGTGGCCGGATCGTCCTGGTAGCTGACTTCTTCCCATGCGCTGGCATCGGCCATCAGGGTACGCAGCAGCTTGTTGTTCAACTCATGACCCGACTTGTGCGCGTAGTAGGCGCCGATCAGGCTATGACCGAGCAGATAAAGATCACCGATCGCATCGAGAATCTTGTGCTTGACGAACTCATCTTCGTAACGAAGACCGTCTTCGTTGAGCACACGGTAATCATCCAGCACCACGGCGTTATCCATCGATCCGCCCAGCGCGAGGTTGTGTTCGCGCAGCATCTCGATGTCACGCATGAACCCGAAAGTACGTGCGCGGCTCACTTCTTTGACGAAGGAGGTGGTGGAGAAATCGATCTCGGCGCGCGAGGTGCGCTTGCTGATGATCGGGTGATTGAATTCGATCGAGAAGCCGACCTTGAAGCCTTCAAACGGCTCGAAACTCGCCCACTTGTCGCCTTCCTGCACCTTGATCGGCTTCTTGATGCGGATAAAGCGCTTGGCGACGGTCTGCTCTTCGATACCTGCCGACTGCAGCAGAAATACGAAAGGGCCTGCACTGCCGTCCATGATCGGCACTTCAGGCGCCGAAAGATCCACGTAAGCATTGTCGATGCCGAGTCCGGCCATCGCCGAGAGCAGATGCTCCACGGTCGATACGCGCACATCACCATTGACCAACGTGGTCGACAAGCGAGTGTCGCCGACATTATCGGGGCGCGCGGCGATATCCACCGGCGGATTGAGATCGGTACGACGAAACACGATGCCAGTGTTCGGCGCAGCCGGGCGTAACGTCATGTACACCTTGTCGCCGGTATGCAGACCGACTCCGGTGGCACGAATAATATTCTTGAGCGTACGCTGCTTAATCATTTTTTTGGTACCTACTAAACAGGGGCAGCAGCCAACAGGGGACGGATGCTAACACAGTCTTAACCTGAGACAAAAGCAAACCGTACCGTACAGTCTGTTCGCGTCTTCATGCTCTCTTCATCCACGAATGAGATTCACTACCAGCGCCAACAGGGAAAATCCTCAATTCCGTCAATGGATTATCGGAGTCGACTCGATGCCCCGCAGCGTGACGGGAATCCGCTACGGGACATCGGACCAGCCGGGATATCCGCCCCAGCCCATCATGCGCCATCTCCGAGCGCACAGTCTTATGACATTCAAACCTGCCAAGAACGCCTGAAACTGTGTCAGTGATGCCATACCAAGCCGCCCTGAGGCGGCAAGATCACGGGCGGGGTCGCGAGACCCCATCCCGGCACGATGGGTTACTGACAAGTCAATCTGACGCTTTGTTCACTTCTTTCTACGTTTTTTTTCTCAATCGGCCTGGCGGCGCAGAAAAGCCGGGATATCCAGGTAGTCAAAGCTAGGATCGGTGCTCTTGGCCGGGGCCGTATTCTCTACCCGGGTGGTATGGCTGCTGACGGCATCTGGCTGGGCATAGTCGACCACTTCATTGCCGGTGCCTGTGCGCAAAACCACAGGACGCGGACGTTGACGCATCTCGACCTGCTGAGTCACCGTCGGACGCGACGGCTGCCGCGTAGCCACGGCACGATTCAGGCCGGTGGCAACCACGGTAACGCGCACGTCGTCCTGCATTTCCGGGTCCAGCGAGGTACCGATCACCACGGTGGCGTCTTCACTGGCGAAATCGTGGATCACCCGACCGATTTCGTCGAATTCGCGCATGGTCAGGTTAGGGCCGGCCGTGACGTTGACCAGAATGCCGCATGCCCCGTTCAGATTGACGTCTTCCAGCAACGGGTTCTTGATCGCCGCTTCAGCCGCCGCCTGAGCGCGGTCGTCGCCACGGGCGGTACCCGAGCCCATCATCGCCAGGCCCATTTCGGACATGACCGTGCGCACGTCGGCAAAATCGACGTTGATCAGGCCAGGGGCGGTGATCAGGTCGGCGATGCCCTGCACGGCGCCTTGCAAGACGTCGTTGGCGGCCTTGAAGGCGTTCAACAAGGTCACCTCACGGCCCAGCACCGAAAGCAGCTTCTCGTTCGGTACGGTAATCAGCGAGTCGACGTGCTGAGAAAGGTCCTCAATACCCTTCAGCGCGACCTGCATACGGCGACGACCCTCGAACGGGAACGGCTTGGTAACCACCGCCACCGTGAGGATGCCCTTTTCTTTGGCCAGCTGCGCCACTACCGGTGCCGCCCCGGTGCCGGTGCCGCCACCCATGCCTGCGGTGATGAACACCATGTCGGCACCTTCGAGCATCTCTTCGATGCGCTCGCGATCCTCCAGCGCGGCCTGACGACCGACTTCCGGATTGGCGCCTGCGCCGAGACCCTTGGTGACATTGCCACCCAACTGCAGGTGGGTACGCGAGCCGCAGCTTTTCATCGCCTGCGAATCGGTGTTGGCCACGACAAACTCAACGCCTTCGATGTTGGCGTTAAGCATGTGCGCTACGGCGTTACCGCCGCCACCGCCCACACCGATGACCTTGATGACTGCATTAGGTGCCAGTTTTTCGATGAGTTCAAACATTTCCCGTCCTCCGTAGAGTTTTCATTGTCGTTGTAACCACGAAGCCGACTCCTGTCGGTCCGTAGTGGTGGGCGTGGTCCTTTCGCCCGTGACGACGCGTCATGCGCCGTCAAAATCGGTGTCATTGGCCGATGTTCCGGCTCAGAAATTCTTGGTAAACCAACTGCGCAGCTTTTCCAGCAAACCACCCACACTGCCGCCGACCTGCCCGCTCGAACGCATGCCGCCAGCGCGTGCGCCATGCAGAAGCAGGCCCACGCCGGTGGAGTGCAAGGGGCTGGAAACCACCTCACCGAGGCCGCTGACGTGTTGCGGCACGCCGATGCGCACCATCTTGTGAAAAATCTCTTCGGCCAGTTCCAGCGTGCCTTCCATTCGCGAAGCACCGCCGGTCAGCACGATCCCCGCCGCGACCAGGCTTTCGTAGCCGGAGCGGCGCAGTTCGTCCTGCACCATTTCGAAAATTTCCTCGTAACGCGCCTGCACGCTTTGTGCGAGCGACTGCCGCGCCAAGCGACGTGGCGGCCGGTCACCCACGCTGGGCACCTGGATGGTTTCCTCGGCATGCGCGGTCGGCGTGTGCACGCCATAGGCGATGTCGTTAGTCACCTGGTCACCGCCCACCGGCAGCGACTTGGTATAGCGGATCGAGCCCTGGGTGTAGATCGCGATATCGGTGGTGCCCGCACCGATATCCACCAGGCACACGCCGAGCTCGCGCTCATCGTCAGTGAGTACCGATTTGGCGCTGGCCAAGGCTGATGGCACCAACTCATCCACCGACAGACCGCAGCGCTGGATGCATTTGCTGATGTTTTGCACCGCCGCTGCCGCCCCGGTCACCAGATGCACACTGGCTTCGAGCCGCACGCCACTCATGCCCACCGGCGAGCGAATGCCGTCCTGGCCGTCGATGCGGTACTCCTGCGACTCCTTATATAGAACCTTGCGATCGGCAGGAATCGCCACCGCGCTGGCCGCCTCCAGCACCTGATCCAGATCGCCCGGGGTGACCTCGCGATCACGAATGGCCGCGGTGCCATGCGAGTTCTTGGTTTCCAGATGGCTGCCGGAAATCGATGCGTAGACCGAGCGGATATCGCAGCCGGCCATCAGCTCGGCCTCCTCCACCGCACGCTGAATCGAGTGCACGGTGGATTCGATGTCCACCACCGAGCCACGCTTCATGCCGCGTGACACGTGGGTGCCGATGCCGATCACTTCGATCGGTTCGCCGGGCTCGTACTCACCGACAATCGCCACCACTTTGGAGGTGCCGATGTCGAGGCCGACCACTAGTTGTTTATCGTTCTTGGGTCTCATGTGCGGGGCGAGCCTCCAGCGTTGACTGCGGCTGGCGCTTGCGGCGGCCATCGCACGGCGAATCCATTGGTATAGCGAAGATCGGCGTAGGCAAAGCCAGTGCTATGGCCCGCCATCAGTTGCGGATAAACATCCAGGAACCGACGCAGACGACGACCGGCTTGCTCGCGATCGCCAATCGCGATCTGCGCACCGCTGTCGGTGGTCAGGCTCCAACTGCCACGCTCAGTCAGCGTGGCACCAGTAATTTTGAGACGGGTATTGGCGAACGCTTTTTGCGTTTCGGCGTAGAAGCTCACCACTTCGGCCAGGCGTGCATCGGGCCCGCGCAAATCGGGCAGCCCCGCCGACACATCGGCATTGGGCGCATCGAAGACCATGCCTTGGCGGCTGATTAGCTTATTGCCGTTCCACAGTGCAAACGGCTGCCGCTCATGAATACGCAGCAGCAAGGTATCGGGCCAGCGCTTGCGCGCCTCCACCGACTCCACCCACGGCAGCGCCGCCACGGCCTTCTGCACGCCATCCAGATCAAGCGCGAAAAAGCCCTTGCCGAGGCGCGGCTGCACTGCGGCGCGCACTTGGTCCACGCTCACGTGCTTGAACTCCGCCTGCACCGTCAACTGGGTCACCGGCCAACGATCGGCCGCAAACCAACCGCTCAGCACGCCGGCAATCGGCAGCACCACCAGGGCGATGGCCAGACACCAGGCAACGAGGCGGATCGCTCCTTTCACTCAGCGCCTCCATGAGCGTCATGCGCACGCGAGAGCGGCGCGCGCATATCAGCGGCGCGCTCAAAACTGGTTTCCAGCACGCGCCAGCACAGCGTCTCGTAGTCGATACCCGAGGCAGCGGCCGCCTTCGGCACCAGCGAGTGCGAGGTCATGCCCGGCGCGGTATTGACCTCGAGCAGCCAGTTGCGGCCATGACGGTCGCGCATGACGTCCACACGGCCCCAGCCGGAGCAGGCCAGGGCATCGAAAGCCGTCAATGCCAACTCGCGCATCTCTTGCTCAGCCGCACCTGCGAGCCCTGGACAAATGTACTGCGTGTCTTCGGCGATGTACTTGGCGTTGTAGTCGTAGTACTCGCCCTTGGGCACGATCCTGATCGTGGGCAGCACTTCGCGGTCGAGAATGCCGACGGTGTATTCACCACCTTCGTTCGCATCGCCCTCGATCAGGGTTTCCATCAGCAGGTCGCCGGGATACCGCTGCGCCAGCTCCACCGCGGCGTCCAGATCTTTTTCGTCGAACACGCGGGTGATGCCGACGCTGGAACCTTCCCACGCGGGTTTCACGATCAGCGGAAAACCGATCTCGCGAGCCGCCGCATGCACATCCGCGCCACGTGGCAGGGCCTTGAAGCGCGGGGTCGGCAGACCAAGCGACAGCCACACTTGCTTGGCGCGGATCTTGTCCAGCGACAGGGCCGAGCCCAGCACGCCGGAACCGGTGAACGGCACCCGCAACGACTGCAACGCGCCTTGCAACTCGCCGTTCTCGCCGCCACCGCCGTGCAGAATGTTGAACACCCGGGCGAAGTGCCCGGCGCGCACGGCGTCGAGCAAGGCCGGAATGCCGTCAATCGCATGCGCGTCCACGCCACGTGCTTTCAGCGCCGCCAGCACATTGCGACCCGAGTTCAGCGACACCTCACGCTCGGCCGAGCTGCCGCCCATCACCACGGCGACGCGGCCAAACTGGGCGGGATCGCCGATCTTGATCGCGGCGGTCTTGCTGATACTCATTTCATCGTCCTCAAATGACCGACATGGGCCAACTCCACCGCCACCGCGCCGATGTCGCCAGCGCCGAGCAGCAGCAATAAATCGCCGTCGCGCATCAGCGCCGGCAAGGTGTCTGCGAATTCGCGCGGGTGGTCGACCAGCACCGGATCGACCTTGCCGCGCGCCCGCACCGCGCGCGCCAGCGCGCGACCATCGGCGCCAGTAATCGGCGTCTCGCCCGCGGCGTAGACCTCGGCCAGCACCAGCACATCGGCCTCGGCCAGCACATTGGCGAAGTCATCCAGCAAGTCACGCGTACGGCTGTAACGATGCGGCTGGAAAGCCACTACCAGGCGACGCTCCGGCCAACCGCCGCGGGCCGCCGCAAACACCGCCGCCAGCTCGCGCGGGTGATGACCGTAGTCGTCCACCAGCAACGCCGTGCCGCGATCCAGGGCAATCTCGCCACGACGGTGGAAGCGGCGCCCGACACCCTGGAAATGCTCCAGAGCGCGCGCAATCGCCTCGGCTTCCACACCGAGCTGCCAGCCAATGCTGGCTGCGGCCAAGGCGTTGAGCACGTTATGCCGCCCCGGCAGATTCAGCTTGATCGGCAAGGCTTCGGGCCGCCCGGGCAAATGCAGATCGAAATGCATTTCGAAGCCGTGCTGCACCAGGTTGGCAGCGCGCACGTCGGCGTCTTGGGTATCGATGCCGTAAGTCATTACCCGGCGCGTCGTGGTCTTTGCCAACTCGACGACTTCCGGGTCATCGACGCACAACACCGCCAGACCATAAAACGGCAGGCGATGCAGGAAATCGGCAAAGGCCTTCTTTACTTGAGCAAATTCGCCGCCGTAATTTTCCAGGTGATCGGCGTCGATATTGGTAATCACCGCCAGCACCGGCGACAACAGCAGGAACGAGCCATCAGACTCGTCCGCCTCCGCCACCAGATACTGGCCGGTGCCGAGACGGGCATTGGCGCCGGCGGCATTCAGCTGACCGCCGATCACGAAGGTCGGGTCGTAATTGGCCTCGGCCAACACGCTGGCGGCCAGGCTGGTGGTGGTGGTCTTGCCATGTGTACCGGCGATGGCAATGCCGCGGCGGAAGCGCATCAGCTCACCCAGCATCTCAGCGCGCGGCACCACCGGAATGCGCGCGGCACGCGCGGCGATCAGCTCCGGATTGTCCTGATGGATCGCGCTGGAGGTAACCACCACATCGGCGTCGCCAATATGCTCGGCCGAGTGACCAACATGCACGACGATACCCAGCTCTTGCAAACGCTGCGCGGTCGGCGAGTTGGCACGATCGGAACCCGATACGGCATAACCCAGGTTATGCAGCACCTCGGCAATGCCGCTCATGCCGACGCCGCCGATGCCGATGAAATGCACGCGGCGGAACGTGGTCATCAAATCTTCGTGAGCGTGCAGGCGGCGCGGCGTCATG
>NZ_JAPDPE010000069.1 GCF_026283955.1 Dyella silvatica
TAGTCATGCCAATGCGCATCGATGGCATGCAGCACGGGGGCAGCGTCAGGCAGTTCACCGATCCAGTTGAACATGGCCGACAGTCCGCGTGCCGAGGTGTCACCCAACGGCAAGCCCAGCACGGCACGCACGTGATTCTCGAACTGACTGGTCAAGGCGCCTTCAATGGTCCAGTGACCGGAGTTGTGCACGCGCGGCGCCATCTCGTTGCCGAGCAACTCACCGTCTTTGACGAACAACTCAAGCGCGAACACCCCGACATAGTCCAGCTGCTCGGCCAAGGTCCGCGCCAGCTGGGTCGCGCGCTGCTGCAAGGCGTCGATATCCGGCGCCGGCGCCAGGCTTAGCGAGAGCACACCATCGGTATGCCAGTTCTGGGTTAGCGGCCAGGTGCGGAACTCACCATCACGGCCACGCACGGCAATCACCGACAGTTCGCGCTCAAACGGTACGAAGGCTTCAAGAATCAAACCATGCGCTGTCGCTTGCGCACCCAGTGCTGCCCAGGCAGCGTCCGCATCCGCAACCGCGCGAAGCCGGAACTGCCCTTTACCGTCATAACCGAGCCGCCGGGTTTTCAGAATCGCCGGAGCGCCGACAGTGGCCAAGGCATGATCGAGATCGGCGCGCGTATCCACCGCCATGAACTCGGGCGTGCGCAAACCGCACTGGCGGAACAAGGTTTTCTCAGCCAGCCGGTCTTGCGCTACCGCCAACGCACGCGGCGCGGGAAACACCGCGACCTTCTGCGCCAGGCGCTGAGCGGTCTCTGCCGGCACGTTCTCGAAATCAAAGGTGACCACATCGACCTGGGCCGCGAACTGCTCCAAGGCGGCGTAGTCGGTCCAGTCAGCCACGACCAGCGGGGCAACCTGGCCAGCACAGGCATCGGCAGCGTTATCCACTACCAGGGTCTTTACGCCCAAGGGGGCTGCGGCCCGCGCCAACATGCGGGCCAGCTGACCGCCACCAAGAATGCCCAACACCGGTTGACGACGCGCCGCACTCACGAGCGCGGGTCCGCATGATCGAGCACACTTTGCGTCTGGCGGGCACGATAGCCATCAACGGCCGCCGCAAGCACGGGGTCATGCAGGGCCAATACCGCGGCAGCCAGTAACCCCGCATTTACCGCGCCGGCACGGCCGATGGCCAAGGTGCCGACCGGGATACCAGCCGGCATCTGCGCGATGGATAGCAAGGAATCCATGCCATTCAAAGCCTTGGACTGCACCGGCACGCCAAACACCGGCAACCGGGTCTTGGCCGCCAGCATGCCCGGCAAATGCGCCGCGCCGCCGGCACCGGCAATGATGACCTGGAGACCGCGCCCAACCGATTCTTCCGCATAGCGAAACAGCAAATCCGGGGTGCGATGAGCGGATACCACCTGCACTTCGTGCGGCACACCCAGCTCGGTCAGCACGCTGGCGGCGTGCTCCATGGTTTCCCAGTCAGAGCGGGAGCCCATCACTACGCCGACAAGTGGCGTCCTGGCTGTCGAAGTCATGGTTCGGCCATCCAAAAACCGCTATTGTACGAACTTTCCGCGCCCCGGCACGATCTGCACCTTTTATGGACAAGCGTCTGCTCGACATCTTGTGCTGCCCCGTCAGCAAAACCCCGCTGCGACTGCTCAGCAAAACCGAACTCGATGCGCTGAACGCCGCCATCGGCGACGGCCAGGTTGACAGTGTGGCCGGCACGCAGATTCGTGAAAAGCTGACCGAGGCGCTCATCACCGTTGACCGCAAGGTGATCTACCGGGTCGACGATGGCATCCCGGTGATGCTGCCTGAAGAAGGCATCGGCACGACGCAATTGCAGAGCTTCCCCGCCACGGCATGAACTTGCGGGCGCCCGGCATGAGCATCATGCCAACCAGGGCATGACAATCGCCATAAGTTTCGCTTATCTTGCAGGGGTCTGGGGCAAGGACGACTCGCCCAGAATCCAGCATCATCGCGTAGCGGTAACACTTCAGGGGTGTGGCGATGAAAGACGCCAGTGAACCATCCAACATCGTAAGCCTTAGCCAGCGCCTGGACCCGTCCAGCGAGCGCGGTGGCGCGCTGTTGAATACCGTACGCGACATTGCGGCAAGACGCCTGCAATTGCTGATCAACGGCATGTTCGAGCATGTCGACGACGCGTTGTTCGACCTGGCCGAGAAGGCCGAGAACAATGCCGCGCAAATGCATTACTTCGACGGCATGCGCGAGGTGCGCAAGCGCCGGCCCGCCGTTGAACGCGGCTTTCTCAGCCTGGTGGCACGTGGCCTGGCCGATTTCGCCAACCACCAACGGCATGCGGCCGATAACGGGCTAGGCGCCCCCTTGCCCATCGGCAGCGTCGAGTTGTCCCTGGTCGCGGATAACGAGCTGGAAGAATCGCTAGCCATCACCAGCATGATCGGCAAGAACGAAACGCGTCTGACGCGGGATCTGTTTGCGGTCAACCAGCGCCTGTCGGTGATCTACGGCGGCATCAAGATCGACGACGCCAACAATCCGGTCGGCCCCGCCGCCCTCGCCCAGGCGTTCCGCCAGGCGATGCGCGAACTGAGCGCCGAGATGCGCGTCAAGCTCATCATCTACAAGCTGTTTGATCGTTATGTATTTGCCACGCTGGACGAGCTCTACCAAGAGATCAACGCGGAGCTGATCCGTGCCGGCGTACTGCCGCAACTGCGCCATGAGCTACCCCGCCAAGCCGGCCCGGCTCAGGCCGCCGCAGGCAGCCAAGAACAACAACACGCCGCCAACGAGCAGGCCGAAACTTTTCTTGCCGAAGACGGCGGTGCCGAGCTGCTGCAAACGCTACGCACTTTGTTCAGCGTGCGCCGTGGCCCGTCCGATGGCCGCATCGCGGCTGGCCCATTGCATGCGCCTAGCGCCAGCGAGTTGGTCAGCGCGCTTAGCGTGCTGCAAAGCCAGGCCGCCGAGGGCTTTCAGCCGTCGTCACTGCAAACTACGGACACCGTCGACCTTGCGCGCGAGGTTTTGCTGCTGAAAGAGCAGCTCTTGCTGCAGTTGGGCTCCCTGCGCGGCGAAAAACAAGGCCAAGTGGCTAACGTCGATGAGGACACCATCGACCTGGTCGGCATGTTGTTCGAGTTCATTCTCGAAGATCGCAACCTGCCCACCGAAATGCAGGTCATGCTGGCGCGGCTGCAAATTCCCTACCTCAAGGCCGCCATTCTCGACCGCAAGCTGTTCGCCCATCGCCAGCACCCCGCGCGCCGCCTACTCGATGGCCTGGCCGATGCGGCCAAGGGCTGGTCGGCGGAGTCCGATCGCGATCACCGCCTGCACGAGAAGGTGAAATCCATCGTCGATCGCCTGCTGCAAGACTTTGACGACGACCTGGGTATTTTCGAGCGCCTGAATACCGAGTTGCACGAGTTCCAGGACGGCACGCGCCGCCGCGCTGAACTGTCCGAACAGCGCGTCGCCGAATCCACCCGCGGCCGCGAAAAGCTTGAACAGGCGCGACGCCGCGCCGCCCGCGAAATTCTCAGCCGGGTCGGCGATCACTCGCTGCCTCCGCTGATCCATAGCATCCTCAGCCGCGCCTGGGCCAACTACCTGGTTCTCACCCTGCTGCGCCAAGGTGAAGAATCCAGCGAGTTCCGCGACGCGCTGCGTTTCATCAATGATTTCATCGCCAGCACCCGCCCCGCCCGCGAGCCTGAGGAGCGGCGCGTATTGCGGCAAATGCTGCCCGGCATCGAACGCTCGCTACGCCGCGGCCTGGCCAATGTGGCGTTCCAGGAAAGCGACGTCGAGCGCCTGCTGGCCCAGCTGCATACGTATTACCGGCACCAGCTTGGCGAGTCGGTACCCGAAGCCGAGGTACGGGCTATCGAAGAAGCCACCTCACTGCCGATACCCGAAAGCATCCAGCCGGTGATCAGCAGCGCACCCGAAGCCATCGAGCCCGAGCCCGATGCAGAAGATCCGTTGGAGAACAGCCCAGCGCTGGCGCAGGTACGCGAGTTGAAGCCGGGTCACTGGCTTGAATTCAGTGTCGACAATGCGTCGGTCGAGCGCGCCAAACTGTCCTGGATCAGCCCGATGAGCGGCCGCTATCTGTTCGTCAATCGACGCGGACTGAAAGTCGCCGACTACTCACCTTATGAGCTGGCTGCGGCGCTCACCGCAGGCACCGCGCGCAGTCTCGAATCCACCGCCCTGTTTGATCGTGCGCTGGACGCCATCGTCGGCCGTCTCAGTCAAACCGCCGCCGCAGCCGCAACACCACCACGCCCGACATGACGCCAGCACAAACACTTACCCCGCCCTCGCCCGAACAAATCCAGTCCGACATTGCACGCGCCTTTGCTGAAGATATCGGCAGCGGTGACGCCACCGCGCAATTGCTGCCGGCAGGCGCACGCGCACATGCCGCGCTCACCTGCCGCGAAGCCGCCGTTATCGCCGGCATCCCGTGGTTCGATGCATGCTTCCGCCAGCTCGACCCCAGCGTGCGCATCGACTGGCAGGTGAAAGACGGGGATCGGGTCGAGCCAGGCAGCATCATTTGCCGACTCGAAGGCGACGCTCGCGCGATGGTCAGTGCCGAACGTTCCGCGCTTAATTTTCTTCAGTTGTTGTCAGGTACTGCGACCATCACCGCGGCGCATGTAGCGGCGGTGGCTGATACACAGACACGCGTACTCGATACGCGCAAAACGCTACCCGGCCTGCGCTTGGCGCAAAAGTACGCGGTGCGCTGCGGCGGTGGCTATAACCACCGTATCGGCCTGTACGACGCCATTCTGGTCAAGGAAAACCACATCATCGCTGCGGGCGGCATCCAGCCGGCTGTGGAAGCTGCGCGACGACTGCACCCATCGCTGCTGCTAGAAGTCGAAGTCGAAAGCATCGACGAACTGGAGCAAGCGCTCGCCATCGGCGTCGACCGCATCATGTTGGATAACTTCACCCTGGCGAATATGCGCGAAGCCGTGCGCATTACCGCCGGCCGGGTGCCACTGGAAGTTTCCGGCGATGTCGACCTGACGACGATTGGCGAGATTGCCCACACTGGCGTGGATTTCGTCTCGATCGGCTCACTCACCAAGCACGTGCGCGCGGTGAATCTGTCGTTGCGTCTGCAATTAGACTAAACCGAACTTGCACCGCCCCCGTCGCGCCCACACACTGCGGGCATGGCCAAGCTTTCCGACCTGATCCTGCTGCTGGCGCTGATGGCCTTGGTTGGCCTTTGGCTAAAGCTCAATCGTGCGCGTGAGCTGGCCGTCAGCCAGGCCCGCGCGCAATGCCATCAGCATGGCCTGCAATTGCTCGATGAAAGCGTCGGGTTACGCAGCGTGCGCCTGCGCCGCATCGACGGTCATCGCGTGCTGGAACGCTGCTACGCCTTCGAAGTAAGCATCGACGGCGATGATCGCGAACCAGGACGCCTATGGATGGTTGGCAACGCGCTCACCGGACTCAGCCTGCCGACCATCGAGCTGCAATTGAAAGAGCCCGGTAAACAGCAGCCACCTACCCAGATCAGCAACGTCGTGCCATTGCGGCCACGACTGGGTAACGACAAGCAAAATCACTGATGCGATATACCGCCACTCAACCCTTTCGCGGAAAGGGTTGAGTCAAGGGCGGGCGATCTGCCATTGCAGCTAACCGCAACCTGTTTCGATGGCGGCGGCATCGGCAAACGACTAGCTCAGGCCCTATACCTCCGACTGACGCTACTTCACCACGCGCAGATGCGAGCCGCTGCGCTTCGGTTTGTCGCCATTGCCATCGCCGTCCGGCGCGGGTGGGGTGGAGTCGTCCGGGCTCGATGGCGAAGGTGGCGTATCGCCGCCCTCTTCCGCCGGAAACATCATGCCCTGCCCATTCTCTTGCGCGTACAACGCCAATACGGCGTGCACCGGAATATAAATCTGCTGACTGGTCCCAGAGAAGCGCGCCTGAAAGCTGATCCACTCATTGCTGAGGTCCAGATGGGCTACCGCGCGCATGGCCAGGTTGAGCACCACCTGACCGTTCTTCACGACCTGCGGCGGCACCCGCACCCCCTCGCGCGTGGCATCGACCAGCACATAGGGGGTGAGATTATTATCGGTGATCCAGTCATAGATCGCCCGCAACAGATACGGGCGATTGGAGGTCATCGAGGATGGTTCATCGGTCATGCTTGGGCCTGTTTATGTGCTCCAGGCGGCCCACGCCAGGAGTGGTTTGTGCACGCTACGCTGCAGGAGCCGGCGGCGACTACGGTTAAGTAAGACGCTGCACTGTGCAACCAGACACCGAGCCCTTCGGGGTAACGGCCCATTATGGCCGCATGGCTTTCTCTTCGGCCGTCATGCTGCGCGTAAAACCCTGGCTATGGAAGATGCGCTCGCCGTAATCGACGATCGGCTTGCCTTCCCGGCCCAGGTCCACCCCCAGCCAGGGCAGACGCCAGATCACCGGCGCCACCAGGCAATCGGCCAGGCTCATTTCCGGGTTGAGAAAAAACTTCGACGCCTTGAACAACGGCAACGAGGACAACAGCAGTTGCCGCAACCGCTTGCGCGCGGCATCGGCGGGACGGCCACCGGCGATAATCGTATCCATCTCGGTCAGCCAGTCGAGTTCGATGCGCACGGCCGCCAAGCGCAATCGCGCACGAGACAACGGATCGATGGGCATTAGCGGCGGATGCGGGTAGCGCTCGTCCAGATATTCACAGACCACCGCGGTGTCATACAAAGTGAGATCGCGATCCACCAGGGTCGGCGTGGTGCCGTAGGGGTTGAGATCGAGCAAGTCTTCCGGCGGCTTGTTCGGGTCGATCAGCAACCGCTCGTAACTCACACCCTTAGCCGCCAGTACCAGGCGGACGCGATGACATTGAATATCTTCGGCCGTGGTGTACAGGGTGAGTACGGTACGCGAACGAGCGCTTTGGACCATGCGCGGTCTCCCCATCGACTAGGCGTGCATGGCGACGCTAGGCCGCCATGCACCGACTATGGAGTGACGCCTTAGTGGACGTCCTTCCAATATTCCTTCTTCAACGTATAGGCCAACAAGGTAAAACCAGCCAGGAACAACAGCACCCAAATACCATAGCGCTGACGCTGCAATGCAGCCGGCTCAGCGGCATATTCGAGGAAGCTGGTGAGGTCGCGGGTCGCCTGCTTGAACTGCGCCGGAGTCAACTTACCCGGCTGGCTCAGTTCGAGCTTCTCCACGGCGTCCTTGTCATCGGCCTTCATTTCGGCCGTCTGCAGACCTTGTAGCTCCCACAGCGGATTCGGCATGGAGGCGTTGGCAAACACGGCGTTGTTCCAACCCACCGGACGGCTCGGGTCCAGGTAGAAGGAGTTGAGGTAACCGTAGACCCAGTCCGCGCCCTTGGCGCGCACTTCCAGCGACAAATCCGGCGGCGCCTTGCCGAAGAACTGCCTACCCGACGCCTCCGGCATATGCGAGATCACCGGATCACCGAACTTATCGCCGGTGAAGTTGAGATTGTCCATGACCTCTTTTTCGGACAACCCAAGATCCTCGGAGATACGCGAATAGCGAACGTATTTCAGCGAATGGCAACCGACGCAATAGTTGAAGAACAACTTGGCGCCACGCTGCAGCGACGCCTGGTCATTCACATTGGTCCCGGCCGAAGGCAGGCCGCCTTCTTCCGAGGCCATCGCCGACGTGGCGCCGACGAGAAGGCCAAACACCAGGGCGATCGAAGAAACGTACTTTTTCATCAAGAGCTGCCGCTTAGTCATGGTCATACACCACCCGATCCGGAACCGGCTTGGTTTTTTCCCAGCCGAAGCGGGTGTAAGCCCAGAGAAACACGAAGTAACCGAAGTACATCGCCGTCAACAGGCGCCCGACCAGGTTTTCCCAGAAGGTGCTGCTCGCCCAGAACGGGGAATCCTTCCAGAACGCTGCATTCGATAGCGGTGGCAGCATCGGGGTAAGGATTTCCTGCACCCATTCACCGACCACACCCGCACCCACCAGGGCCAGACCGATGAAAGAGAAGGCGAGCGCAAACAGGGCCACCTTGTAACCGGTGCCGCGGTAGCGCACCGAACGGACCTTGCCCTTATCGATCCACGGCAACACGAACAGCAACGCGATAGCGCCGAACATGCCCAGCACACCCCAGAACGCCGTACCGAAGAACGACGGGATCATGCGCAGAATCGCGTAGAACGGGGTGAAGTACCACGACGGCTTGATGTGCGTCGGGGTCACCAGGTTGTTCGCTGGAATGAAGTTGTCGTGCTCCAGGAACCAGCCACCGAATGTCGGCACGAAGAAGATGATGAAGGCCGCGATGGTCAGGAAGAAACCCACGCCAAACAGATCTTTCACCGTGTAGTACGGGTGAAACGGAATACCGTCGGCCGGCTTGTGGTCATCCCAACGATTGCCCTTGGGACCCTTCTTGATCTCGACGCCATCCGGATTGTTCGAGCCTACCTCGTGCAGTGCGGCGATATGCAACACCACCAGCAACAGCAGCACCAGCGGCAGGGCGATCACATGCAGCGCGAAGAAGCGGTTGATGGTCGCGTCCGCAGGCAGGAAATCACCCATGATCCATTCGACCAGCGAGTTACCGATAACCGGAATCGTGCCGAACAGCGAGATGATCACCTTGGCGCCCCAGAACGACATGTTGCCCCACGGCAACACATAGCCCATGAATGCCTCGGCCATCAGCACCAGGAAGATCAGCATGCCCAGCAGCCACACCAGCTCGCGCGGCTTGTGATACGAGCCGTACAGCAGGCCGCGGAACATGTGCAAAAACACCACCACGAAGAACAGCGAGGCACCGGTGGAGTGCATGTAGCGAATCAGCCAGCCCCACTCCACGTCACGCATGATGTATTCGACCGAGTTGAAGGCTTCCGCCGCACTCGGTTTGAAGTTCATGGTGAGGAAAATGCCGGTGACGATCTGGTTGACCAACACCACGATAGCCAGCGAACCGAAGTAGTACCAAAGATTGAAATTCTTCGGCGCGTAGTACTCGGTCATGTGCTTGCGGTACGCCGGCATCATGTTCGGCGCGCGCTCGTTGACCCAGTTACCGATGCTGCTAAATACGTTAGCCATCAGCCGGCCTCCTTCGGGTCCACGCCAATCTGGATATGCGTGTCATCCACGAAGTGATGCGGCGGCACCAGCAGATTCTTCGGCGCCGGAACGCCTTGATAGACGCGCCCGGCCATGTCGTAACGTGACTTGTGGCAAGGGCAATAGAAGCCACCCTTCCACTCAGGATCGAACGGCTCAGGCTTCATCACCGGGACAAAGTCCGGCACGCAACCCAGATGGGTGCACAGCCCGACCAGCACCAGCCACTCAGGCTTGATCGAACGCGCTTCGTTTTGCGCGTACTTCGGCTGCTGCTCTGCCGAGCCCGAATCTGACTTCGGATCGACCAGGCGGCCGTCCTGGCTCGGCAGCGCATCAAGCTGGGTCTTGCTGCGATTGACCACGAAAACCGGAAGGCTGCGCCAGGCAAATGTCACCATCTGGCCTGCCTCAATCTTGCTGATGTCGGCGGTATACGGGGCTCCGGCGGCTTTTGCACGCGCGCTTGGTTCCCACGATTTAATGAAGGGCACGACCGCCGCAACGACTCCTACACCACCAACCACGGCTGTGGTTGCTGTAAGGAAACGGCGGCGGCCATGATCGACGACTTCGTTCGCCATCAGGCTCTCCGGTACTTGCATGCCATTGAGATGCGTGCTTTCAAACCGTAGGCGTTTGCGAAGCTGATAGCTTCGTAAACGTCCGAGGAATCTAGACCCGCAAAAATTGCGTTAGTGTAGCGTCAGGGCCTGACTCGTACAATCAAACCCAGCCCGGCTCTTCCCATATGGGCCCTCACGTACTGCGAAGAAATATCCCCCGACATGAAACATGCCGCCGGCACGCTTGCCTTCATTGCCCGCTTCGTCGTCCTCGGGCTGGCGGCTGCCTTCGTCATCAGCCTGCTTTGGCCCGGCGTGGGCGACCGTTTGCGTAGCCACTTTGGCTTGCCCGCCCCACGTTCCGTCAGCTCGTCCTCTAGCGCGCCGGCCAGCCGCGCCGGCGATCCGGTGTCGTATGCTGACGCCGTAGCCCGCGCGGCACCCTCGGTGGTGAACATCTACGCCAATAAGCTGGTCACCGAGCAGGCCTTGCGGATGTATTCGGACCCGGTACTGCAACGGCTGTTCGGCGGCCAACCGGCCGGCCCGGCGTACAAGCGCCGCGAACAAAGCCTGGGCTCCGGCGTTATCGTCAGCAGCCAGGGCTACGTGCTGACCAACAACCACGTGATCGCCAACGCCGATGACATCCAGGTGCTGCTATACGATGGCCGCGTTGCCAAGGCCAAACTGATCGGCGCCGATATGGAAACCGATCTGGCCGTGCTGAAGATCGAGGCCAATAACCTGCCGGTGATCTCGATTGCCGATCAGCGGGCCACTCGCACCGGCGACGTGGCGCTGGCCATCGGCAACCCGCTCGGCCTCAATCAGACAGTAACCATGGGCATCGTCAGCGCCATCGGCCGCCAGCTCAGCAGCTCCAGCCCGGAAGACTTTATTCAAACCGATGCGGCGATCAACCCCGGCAACTCAGGCGGCGCCCTGGTCAATGCCTCGGGTGAATTAATCGGTATCAACACCTCACTGATCGGCAAGGCGGCCAACGCCGAAGGCATCGGCTTTGCCATTCCCGTGGGCAATGCCAAGAAAGTGCTCGACCAGTTGATCGAAAGCGGCCACGTGGTGCGTGGCTGGATGGGGGCCGACTACGCCTTCGTGCCGGTTGCCGCCGATAGCGGCCTGCCCGCGGCAGCGCGCGGCGCCCAGGTCACCGATGTCTACCCGGGGGGCCCGGCCGCCCAGGCAGGCATCCAGCTGCACGACATTCTGCTGCGCATCGGCCCCGATGACATCGTCGCGCCGGCGGACTTGCGCCGTCATGAGGCCGCCCTCAAACCGGGCAGCAAGATCGAAATCTCGGGCTTGCGTAACGGCGCCCCGTTCCATACCCAGGTGACCCTGACAGAACGCCCGCCACTGACACCCACCGCCCTGACCGATTAAAGGCAAATAGATGAAGCCTCACTGGGCCAATCATCTTGCTCTCAGCCACTCTTCCCCGGCAGCAGCACCGCCGCGGTAGCCACTGGCGGCTTGGTCACCGCGCCATAGCGCTTGCGCAGCTCACCTACACGCTCCACATAGACCTGCGTCTCGGCATACGGCGGCACCCCGTTATAACGAAGCACGGCATTGGCCCCGGCGTTGTACGCGGCAGCAGCCAGCCGCTCATCGCCATTGAAGTTTTTCAGCAGGAGCGCCAGATAGCGGGCGCCTCCCAGAATGTTCTGATCGGCATCGAAGGCATCGCGCACCCCCATATCCCCCGCCGTGGCCGGCATCAGCTGCATCAGCCCCTGCGCGCCCTTGATCGACAACGCTCGCGGATTGAAAGCGCTTTCGGCATGAATGATGGCGCGTAAAAAGGCTTCATCGACGCCAAATTGCACACTGGCGACACGGATCGTATCGGCATAGGCAGTGAGGTTGAGCGCCACACTGTTCCAATGGATCGGTGAGTGCAGATTGCAGGCCATGCAGGTCGATATATAACTAAACAGCATGGTCACCGCCCGCGCCGGCTGTCCGGCCGGCTGCAAGTTGGTGTATTCCACGCTGCCATCGGCGCGCACCACGCGGTAAACCGCGCCGCGCAACACGCGATCACCAGGCGAGGGTGCCGCATCCGCCGTTGCCGAACCGTCCTCCAACGCCTTCTTCGACTCGCTATAACTCCACTGCCCTGGCTTGACCGAAGGGTCGACAGCCGCCGGCGCCAATAGACGCGCCGTCGTTTCGACCGAGCCGGTGACCGCGCTCAAGGCCTGGGCAGCCGACAGCTCCGGCGGCAATAGCTGCGCCGTGGACTCAACCGATCCGTGGACACCGAGCACCGAGGCAATCGCGGCCACCACGGCGCGCGGCTGGCGTGGCGGCGCGACCTCGGCCGGGGCACTGAGCTTGTGACAGTCCTTATAGCTCGACGTATTGCTGCTAAACACCGCCTCGCCGTTACTACCGGTGCAGCGATACATGCCGCCGGCATGGGCCGGTGAATACCCCAGCAAACCGGCCAACAGCACGCAGCCACCGATCGCCCGGTACAGGCGTTGATTGCTTGCTTGGTTGACGGCGGCCGGCATGGCGGCAAGTGTGCCGTCAGCTACCCAGCAAGCCAAGCACACAACAGCCGTTTCGTGCGCCAACGCAAGCTTGTGCCTGCAGCAAAGGCCATAAATAGCCGCAAGTGCTTGATTCAGCGGATTCTGGCCGCTGGTAGCCACGAACTCAGGCGCGTAAACTACGCGGTTCGGCGCTACCCGCCGTTTCTGTCTTTAACTGGTACTAACGCCATGAGCGGCAAGCTTTTCATCAAGACCCACGGCTGCCAAATGAACGAGTACGACTCCGCCAAAATGGCTGACGTGCTCAAGGCCTCGCACGGCCTGGAATTGACTCAAGATGAGTCCGAAGCCGATGTCATCCTTATCAATACCTGCTCGATCCGCGAAAAAGCGCAAGAGAAGGTATTCAGCCAGCTGGGGCGCTGGAAAGAACACAAGCGCAGCGACAAGCCGGTGTTGATCGGCGTCGGCGGCTGTGTCGCCTCACAAGAAGGCGAGGCGATTCTCAAGCGCGCGCCTTACGTGGACTTGGTCTTCGGCCCGCAAACCTTGCACCGCCTGCCGGCGCTGATCGAAGCGCAGCGCAGCAGCGGCAAATCCCAGGTCGACATCAGCTTCCCCGAGATCGAGAAATTCGACCGCCTGCCAGAACCCCGCGCCGAAGGCCCGACCGCCTTCGTCTCGATCATGGAAGGCTGCTCCAAATACTGTTCGTACTGCGTGGTGCCCTACACCCGCGGCGAAGAAATCAGCCGCCCCTTTGACGACGTCATTGTCGAAGTCGCCCAGCTCGCCGCCCAAGGCGTGCGCGAGGTAAACCTGCTGGGGCAAAACGTCAACGCCTATCGCGGCCCGATGCACGACGGCGGCATCGCCGACCTCGCCGTGCTGATTCACGCGATTGCCCAGATCGAAGGCATCGGCCGCATTCGTTTCACCACCTCGCATCCGCTGGAGTTCTCCGACTCGCTGATCGAGGCTTATGCCAACGTGCCGCAACTGGCCAACTATCTGCACCTGCCGGTGCAAGCCGGCTCCGATCGCATTCTTGCCGCGATGAAACGCGGCTATACCGCGCTGGAGTTCAAGCAGAAAATTCGCAAGCTGCGCGCGGTGCGTCCCGACATCTGCGTCTCGTCGGATTTTATCGTCGGCTTCCCCGGCGAGACCGACGAAGACTTCGACAAAACCATGAAGCTGATCGACGACGTCGGCTTCGACCAGAGCTTCTCCTTTATCTTCTCGTCGCGCCCTGGCACACCGGCAGCGAATCTGGCCGACGATACGTCGGCGGCGGTCAAGCACGAACGTCTTTCGCGCCTGCAAGCCACGCTCAACGCTAACGCCAAAAAGATTAACGAAGCGATGCTCGGCACGGTGCAACGCGTACTGGTCGAAAAACCCAGCCGGCGTGACCCGAACGAACTCTCCGGCCGCACCGAAAACATGCGCTACGTAAACTTCACCGGCCACCGTCGCCTGATCGGCCAGTTCGTCGATGTACTGATTACCGACGCCATGAGCAATTCGCTGCGTGGCCGGCTGGTCGACGTCGACACCCAGGTGGCCTGAAGCCCGATGAGTGCCGGAACCCCTGACACAGACGGCATTCGCGTCACCCCTTATGAGCCCAGCCATCGCGAGGCGATCGCCCGCTTGATCCTGTCGATTCAGCGCGATGAGTTTGGCTTCGACATCACCCTGGAGCAGCAGCCGGATCTCAGCTCGATCCCGGCGTTCTACCAGCGCGGCGCCGGTAATTTCTGGGTGGCGCTCGCCGGTGACAGCGTCATCGGAACCATCGCCCTTACCGATATCGGCGCAAACCAGGTCGCGCTACGCAAGATGTTCGTTGCCGCCTCGCACCGTGGTGCCGAACTAGGTATCGCGGCGCGCTTGCTGGACGTTGCGCTGCGCTGGGCCAGCCAGCACGCGGTCAAAGGCGTGCTACTGGGTACCACCGAGAAATTCCGCGCCGCGCATCGCTTCTATGAAAAGCATGGTTTTACCCAAGTAGCGAAAACGACCCTGCCCTCGAGTTTTCCCTTGATGGCCGCCGACACCCGCTTCTATCGGCTTGATCTCGCCCAACCCACCCATGACTGACACCTTGGCCATCTACGAAATCGGCGCAAACGAATTCGAGCGCGCCTGGCCGATATTCCGTAGCGTGATTGCTGGCGGCGATACCTACAGCTACCCACCCGATCTGAGCCTGGAACAAGCTCGCGAGTGGTGGACGACGCCACCCAGCCGCTGCTTTATTGCCGAGCGCGACGCCGAGGTGTTGGGCTGCTACCTGCTTAGGCCCAATCAGCCAGGCCTCGGCAGCCATGTCGCCAATGCCGGCTATATGGTGTCGCCCATGGCCCGTGGCCAAGGCATCGCCTCGAAGATGTGCGAGCACTCGATGGAGCAGGCACGCCGCGCCGGCTTCACCGCGATGCAATTCAATTTTGTCGTATCGACCAACACCACGGCCGTGCGGCTATGGGAACACCACGGCTTTCAAATCGTCGGGCAAGTGCCCGGCGCATTTCGCCATGCCGAGCACAGCCCAACGGACGCCTATGTGATGCACCGGCACCTCTAAGAAACAACCACTGGCACAGGGATTTGCAATGAATAAAAATTTTGGAATGCTGCTTGGCCTTCTCGCGCTTAGCCTCTGCAATGCGCAAGCGGCAGAAGCACCCGCCACCGACCATGCCTATCAATGCAACGGCAGCGAAGCCGATTTCTCAGAAAAAAATAGCAATGCCATTCAAAGCGCCCTGACCGAAGCCTTGAACGACGCCTTTGGCAAAGACTGGGCAAGAAAAGGCACTGCCAAAGACATCCAGCATATTGATCCGAATAAGATGTCGAATATTGCGAAAGTATCTGGCTGCGCAGCCGTGGTCGATAGAACTTCATGCACCATGTTTTTTGATCCGGAGTTCAGCACTACGCTGGGCATCTTCACCATGCTTCCGACAACAAACCCGCTGCGTCGACAGTTCGATGCCGCCATCCATGCCCTGCCTGCGGGAAAGCAAAAAGATGCCGCCTTGTATTGCATGAGAATCGCTGAAAAGTAGGTCGCTCGATTAGCGCCAGGCACCACCCACCGCAAACTGAGGTCGGTCACCATGCCGCTGTCGGCACGAAGTGATGTCCCAAAACTCAGTCCAGCCGCTTGCGAAAACGCAGGATCGCAGCAGCCATCATCACCGCGATAAAGGCCAGCAGCGCCAGCACATCGACCCACATCTCCCCCAAACCGGCACCACGCAGCATCACCCCGCGAATCAAGCGCAGGAAATGTGTCAGCGGCAATACCTCGGCCAACCACTGCGCCACTTTCGGCATCCCGGCAAACGGAAACATAAAGCCCGATAGCAAGATCGATGGCAGGAAAATAAAGAACGCCATCTGCATCGCCTGGAACTGCGACTGCGCACGGGTGGAAATCAACAGCCCCAGCGTGAGGTTGGCGAGTATCAGCAAGCCTGCCGCCAGATACACGTCGAACAAACTGCCACTGATCGGCACCACAAACAGCCAGCGCCCCAGCGCCAGGATGACGCTGGTCTGCACCAACCCGATCGCGATATAGGGCAGCACCTTGCCGATCATCAATTCCGCACTGGTCAAAGGCGTGGCGATCAGCAACTCCATATTGCCGCGCTCGCGTTCGCGAACGATGGCAATGGCGGTGAACAGCACCATCGTCATAGTCAGAATGACCCCGATCAAGCCCGGCACGATATTCACCGCGGATCGCCGCTGCGGATTGTAGAAACCGACAATGCTGATCCGCCCCTCGACCGGGGTGCTAATCATCGGCGCACGCGAATCCGCTATCGAACTATCGATCGGTACCTGCGCCAACTGTACCGCTGCGCCTTGCACCGTGTTGTCGCCGCCATCGACGAGGATTTGCGCTACCGCACGACCATCGATGCGGCGCCGCTCAAAATCGGGCGGCACCACCACGCCGACACTGATGTCGCCACGGCGCAGCATGGCCATCAGCCCCTCCGGAGTGTCTGCTCTTGCCACTGGCGCAATCACCCCGGTCGCTAGCATGTCCATCACCAGCGCACGTGAACCGGCGGTATTGGCCTGGTCTGAAATGCCGGCCTCGAGTCCGCGCAAATTGGTATTGATCGCATAACCAAACAGCACCAGCTGGATCACCGGAATGCCTACAATCATGGCCAGTGTGATGCGGTCGCGACGCATCTGCCGCAGCTCTTTGATGACGATGGCCCAGAGACGCCGCCAGCTCATGCCATACGCTCCTGTTCACGGCTTTTCCGGGTCACCGCGACAAATACATCTTCCAGGTTCGGCTGCGCCGCTTGCACACTTGCCGGCTGCCCCGCCTTGCGCAGCATTTGCTGCAAATACTGCTGTGCGCCATCGGCAATCGGTTCATCGCCGGCATACGTCAACACGCGCAAGGTATTGCCGACCTGGGCCACGCCCAGCACGTTCGCGGCATCAACCAATGCGCGTTGTGCGCGCCGTGGTTCATCCGTCTCGATAATAAAAGTGTGGCCCGCCAGCTTGCGGGTGAGTTCGCCCGGGGTGCCATCCGCCACCAGAACCCCTTGATCGAGAATAGCCAGGCGATGACAGCGTTCGGCCTCATCCATCAGATGCGTCGAGACCAATAGCGTGGTGCCCGCATCGGCCAACTCGAACAGTTTTTCCCAGAAATCGCGGCGCGACTCGGGATCGACCGCACTGGTGGGCTCGTCGAGAAACAACAGCTCCGGCTCATGGATCACTGCGCAAGCCAAAGCAAGCCGCTGCTTCTGCCCCCCACTCATGGTGCCTGCTAACTGTTTCTGGCGATCGCTGAAATGATATTGCTCGATCAGCTCACCGACACGGCCAGCCGCACGCGCTCTTGGCACGCCCTGAATCTCGGCCATGAACTCCAGGTTTTCACGCACGGTGAGGTCTTCGAACAACGAGAACTTCTGCGTCATGTAACCGATGCGACGGCGCAACGCCTCGGCCTGCGCGGGGATATTCAAGCCCAACACATCGATATCGCCCGCACTAGGCGTCAACAAGCCACAAAGCATGCGAATCGTGGTGGACTTGCCCGAGCCATTCGGGCCGAGAAAGCCGTAAACATGTTTCCCTGGCACTTCGAGATCGACATGATCGACAGCAACCAATGCGCCAAACCGCTTGGTCAAACCACGCGCGCGAATCGCCACGCCATCGTTGCCCGCGCTCACGGTGCTGGCCCGACATACTCGACATACTCGACATACTCGACATGCACCGGCAACCCCGCCGGCAGGCTGGCCGCATCTGCCCCCAAGGCCACCTCGGCGATATAACTCAGGCGTGCGGCGTCTTCACCGATCAACGCGTAGTACGGGGTGAACTCCGGCTCGCTGCGAATCATGCTGTCGCCGACATGTACGTTCGCCCGCATCGGCTCCTGTACATAAATCCGCGCATACGGTGCATCGCCCGCCAGCATAATCAGCAAGGGCGCACCGACCGGGGCCTGATCCCCCAGCTTGTACGGAATACTGTCTATGCGCCCGGCACGCGGCGCGAGCACGTTCAACTTACCCAGCAGAACTTTCTGCGCCTCTGCCTGCGCAATTGCCGCGGCCAATGCTGCCTCAGCCTGGGCAAGCTGCTCAGGCCGCGTGCCATGCAGCAAGACATCCAGCGCAGCACGTGCGGCCGCCAGCTGCCCTTCGGCATTCCCGGCCGCAGCGCGTGCGTGATCAAGATCAGAGGCCGCCACATTATTGCCGTCGCCCAACGGAAGCAGGCGTTGGTAGTAGCTACGAGCATCGCGGGCCTGCGCCTGAATGGCCGCCAGATCCGCACGCGCCTTGGCAATATCCTCACCGCGTGGCCCTGCCCGCAGCTCGGCCAAGACCTCGCGCTGTTGCTGCGCCTGCGCCAACGCTGCCGCCAGCTGGGCCTGGGTGTGGGTCGGGTCCAAGGCCAATAGCGGTTGCCCAGCCTCGACCTGCTCGCCTTCGCGCACCGTCACCGCGACCACCCGCTCAGCGGCGGGCGCCGGCAAGCTAATGCGGTCGAACTCCAAGGTGCCTAAGGCGCGCGGAGGCTCTTTGCTACAGGCCGCAAGGCATCCCATGCAGACCACGAAGGGGAATAGAAAACGAGGGACCATGTTTGCGATGCTCGTCATGTTGATCCTCTGGGTAGGCCGGTTCGATTCAACCGGCGCCTACGCCGCCGCCAAGCAAAGCCAGGGTATGTCCAAGCAATTCATCCGAACCGAGATCGTCGGCAGCAAAGACCCGTCGCCAGATCGGCGCCCCCGCCGCGGGAAACAGGGTCAAGCCGACCAGCGAGACCACCAGTAATCGCGGATCAAGCCCCGGATTGAGATGCCCCGCTGCCTGCGCGGATGCGAAGCGCTGCGCCATAAGTTGCGGCAAGTTGGGTACTAGCTGGTCAAACAGCACCTCGCGCAGCTCGCCACCCTCACATAAAACCTCGCGCACCCATAACGAAGGCAGCCAGGGGTAAAGCGCCACCACGGCGCTGATGCCGCGCACGAAGTCAGCCACCAGCACGGCGGGATCGTCCCCGACCTGCGCCAGATGCTCACGCATCGGTACCAAGGCCGGTAGCAAACGCTCGTCGATCAACGCCTGTTTCAGCTGCGCCTTGTCGCCAAAGTAGTAATGCAGCATGGCCGGTGTAACCCCCGCATCCGTGGCGATAGCCCGCAACGAGGTCGCACCGATGCCATCGCGGGCAAACCGGGCAATGGCCATATCCAGCAGATGTCCACGCAGATCGCGGTCGTCGGCACTGGGCCGGCCGGCGCTGCGGCTGCGCGGCACCGTCGCCGCCTTGGATGCTTTCGTGCGCTTGCTGTGGGTTGTCATGCGCAAAAATTAATTAAACCATTAATTATTTGCAAGAGTTGCCTCGCACCGGACAACCCAAAAAGGGAACCCGGCCCCGCGGTCACCCCGCGTCATCTCGGTGTAGTGGCCCTGGCCGGCTTCACGCGCTACTCTCGCGCGCCTATGACCGACCTCAATCAGCGCGACTTTGCGCTCGACCCGCAAGACAACGCCCGCCTCGCCAGCCTGTGCGGCCCCTTTGACGAGCATCTGCGCCAGATCGAGCTGCGCCTGGGCGTGGAAATCGACCATCGCGGCCATCTGTTCAAGGTGATCGGCGAGGAGCTGGCCGCTCGCGCCACCGAAAAAGTGCTGCGCGCGCTCTACGCCGTCACCGAAAAAGAGGCCTTGACCGGCGCCAAGATCAACTTGCACCTGGCCGAATCCGGCATCGACGCGCTCACCAGCGATGCCGCGGAAGGTTCGCAAGAAGTCACCATCAAGGTGAAGCGCGGTGTCATCAAAGGCCGCGGCCCGAATCAGGCGCGCTACCTGCATGCCATCACCACCCACGACATCAGCTTTGGCGTCGGCCCCGCCGGCACCGGCAAGACCTATCTGGCGGTGGCCAGTGCGGTCGAGGCGCTGGAGGCCAACCGCGTGCAGCGGCTGCTACTGGTTCGCCCGGCGGTAGAGGCCGGAGAAAAGCTGGGCTTCCTGCCCGGCGACTTGTCGCAAAAGGTCGACCCTTACCTGCGCCCGCTTTACGACGCGCTGTACGAAATGCTCGGCTTCGAACGCGTCGCCAAGCTGATCGAGCGCAACGTCATCGAGATCGCTCCGCTGGCTTATATGCGCGGACGCACCCTCAACGACTCCTACGTCATTCTTGACGAGGCGCAGAACACCACCGTCGAACAAATGAAGATGTTCCTCACCCGCATCGGTTTTGGCTCGGTTGCGGTGATTACCGGCGACGTCAGCCAGATCGATCTGCCGCGCCATGTCCGCTCCGGCCTACGTCATGCGGTAGAGGTGCTGCGCGGCGTCGACGGCATCAGCTTCACCTTCTTCACCTCACGCGACGTGGTGCGTCACCCACTGGTGGCGAAGATTGTGCGTGCCTATGAAGCCTTTGAGGACGCCGCCGAAAGCCGTGAATCGGGCTCAGGAAATGGAAACAATCCAGGCAAGACGAACTTAAGCGCATGACACGTCCGGCAGCAGCCAGCGCCCTGCCCAGCCCGATCGTTCATGTCGGCTATGCCGTGCCCCGCGCCGGGCTACCGGCAGCAGCCAGCTTTCGTCGCTGGGTCGAGGCCGCTTTACGCGGCGCCAAGCGGCACAAGCTGGCCGAACTATCCATCCGCATCGTCGACGCCAGCGAGGGGCAGGCGCTCAATCGCGACTATCGCGACAAAAACTATCCCACCAATGTGCTGTCCTTTCCGGCTGAGCTGCCACCCGGCATGCGCCTGCCCTTGATCGGCGACCTGGCCATTTGCGCCCCCGTCGTCGCCCGCGAAGCGGCGGAGCAAGGCAAGCCGGCACGGGATCACTGGGCGCACTTGACCGTGCACGGGGTACTGCACCTGCTCGGCTACGACCACCTGGAACCGACCGAGGCCGAAGCCATGGAGGCGCTGGAAACCAGGATCCTGGCCGGCCTGGGCATCGCCGACCCTTACGCCTGACAGCTGCCCGGACACGCCTCTTGCCCATGGCAAAGGGGCCGCAACCGGGAGAACCTTGCATTCATACCTAATCCCAGCGGCGTTACCCGGCGCAGGCTTGTGCTCTGAATCGTCACGAATTTTCCGCTAGACTGCCTCCTCCGCCCGACCTGGGCTGCATCCAAAAGAGTAATGAACGAGGACCCTGGCAGTACCAGCGGCCCAGCCCACCGCTCATGGTGGGATCGACTGGGCCATATGTTTTCCGGTGAACCGCGCAACCGCGAAGAGCTTCTAGAGGAGCTTCGCGCCGCACAGGCCAAGGGCCTGTTGTCCAATGACACCTTGACCATGGTCGAGGGCGCGATCAAGGTCACCGAGCTCAGCGTTGACGATGTGATGGTGCCGCGCGCACAAATCGTGATGTTCTCGAACGAGGCACCGCTCGCTGACATCCTCGCCACCGTGGTCGAATCCGGCCATTCGCGCTTCCCCGTTCACGGCGAAGACAAAGACGAGATCGTCGGCATTCTGCTGGCCAAAGATCTATTGAAATACATCGGCGACGGCCACGTCTTCGATATTCATTCGATCTTGCGCCCGGCCGTGCTGATTCCCGAATCGATGCGCTTGAACGTGCTGTTGGCGGAGTTCCGCCATACGCGCAATCACATGGCCTTGGTGGTAGATGAATACGGCGGCGTGGCCGGCCTTATCACCATCGAAGACGTGCTGGAAGAAATCGTTGGCGAAATCGACGACGAGCACGACGACGAGGAAGAGCCCGAGCTGATGCACGAACAAGCCGACGGCGGCTGGTTGCTCAGCGCGTTGACGCCGATCGACGAGTTCAACGAACAAACCGGTGCCGACTTCTCCGACGAAGAATTCGATACCGTCGGTGGCATGGCTACCTCCGAGTTCGGCCACCTGCCCGAAGTCGGCGAGGAAATCGCCATCGGCAATTACCTGTTTCAGGTGACCCAGGCCGACGACCGCCGCGTGCAACAGTTCCGCGTCACCCGGCGAGCCTAGCCGCTCCCATGGCGGGGGCGCACGCTGTGCGAACATGGTGTGGGAGCAGCTTCCATCGCTCCCACGTTCGCTCAGCCATGTGTTCTTGCAAGCACCTACACACCCGGAATATTTCTTGATGAGCCTGACTGCTCGCGCCTTGCTGCTGCTCACCCTGGTCGTTGGCCTGCTGGCGCCCGCCCACGCCGACATCGACAATACCCCCGGCGCCAACCTCGAAGTCGCGCTAGTCAGTTATGGCCCTGGTGAAACCTACTGGGAGCGCTTCGGCCATGACGCTATCGAGTTGCGCGACACCGTCAGCGGTCAATCGGTGAACTTCAACTACGGCGAATTCAATTTCGACGAGAAAGACTTCTTTATCAACTTCGCCCGTGGCCGCATGCACTACCTGATGGGTGCATCGCTGAGCTCAAGTGACGAAAGCTATTACATCGAAGTGGGCCGCTCGGTGACCCGGCAAAAGCTGGCACTCAGCGCCGAACAAGCCAGCGCTCTGCGTGATTTTCTGCTGTGGAATCTGCGCACCGAAAATGCCACCTACGACTACGATTACTACATCAGCAATTGCAGCACCAAGGTACGCGACGCCTTGAATCAGGCACTCGGCGGCGCACTGAAAAAACAACTCGAAGCAAAACCTGCCGGCATGACGTATCGCCAACAAACCGCGCGACTGATGAGCGCGCAACCCTGGCTGATGCTGATTCTCGACCTTGGCCTGGGGCCCTACGCCGACCAGCCATTGAACGCATGGCAGGAAAGCTTTCTACCGATGGTGTTGCAAACCGAGCTGCGTGCCATCCAGGTCGCCGATGCTCACGGCGGCGTGCAACCCTTGGTGCAGGATGAGCAAATCATCTCGGCCAACCGCTTGAATACACCGCCAGAACATGCGCCCGACTTACGCATGCCATTGGCGCTCGCGGGCCTGCTACTCGCCGCGCTCATCGTGGCGACCTGGCGTTATTGGCCCCTGGGCTACGCCTTGCTTAGCACCACGTATCTGCTATTGGCGGGTTTTGTTGGCATCGCGGCGCTGGTGTTATGGACACTCACTACCCATTACTCCGCCTGGGCCAATGCCAACCTGCTTTTGTTCAATCCGCTGGCCTTTGGTCTACTCGCCACAGCATGGCGTACGCGCCGTGGCTTGCCCGTATCACGCCTGGCGCAACGACTCATTCTGTTGCAGCTGGTCGCCACCGTGATCGCCGTCTTGCTGCACGCACTGCCCGGCACCGTGCAACAGAATCAGCCATGGCTACTGTTCGCCCTGCCATGCTGGCTCGCACTGGCCTGGACCCTACGGCAACCCCTACGCAGACCCACCACCATCTAACGGCGAGCGACCGGCGCAGGTTGGGCTGAGCAAGGCGATGCCCAACATCACAACATCAACACCCGCTGCGTTCACAGCCCTCAACCTAGCCATTAACCCAGGAATCACCCGCCCATCATTGCCCTGCCCTCCAGCCAGCGGCATCATGCACGCATGCTTCACGCCAAATCACTCAAGCCTGCGCTCAGCCAGCCTGACACCTCCATGGTGGTCAATTGCGTGGCCTACCGCTTCAACGGCCAGCGTATCGGCGACATCAGCCTGGATGCCATCAGTGATGTCTTGAAGGAACCAGACACCTTTGTCTGGGTTGGCCTGCATGAGCCCGACGAATCGCTGCTGCTGAAACTGCAAGAAGAATTCGACCTGCACGATCTGGCGATTGAGGATGCCCAGTCGGCACATCAACGCACCAAGATCGAAGCTTATGGCGACTCCCTGTTTGTCGTCGTGCAAACCGCCCAGCTGGTCAGCGGTCACCTCGCCTTTGGCGAGACACATATTTTTCTCGGCCCGCGTTATCTGGTTACCGTGCGCCATGGCGCATCCTTGTCATACGCCCCCGCACGACGCTACTGCGAAAATTCGCCCGAGTTGCTCGCACTTGGCCCTAGCTACGGCCTTTACGGCGTACTCGATTTCGTCGTCGACAACTTGTTGCCCATCGTTCGCGACTTCCGCGAAGAGCTGCAGGAGCTGGAACAAGACATCTTTGCTGAAACGTTCAAACGCAGCACCGTGCGGCGCCTATACGATATGCAACGCGATCTGATGACCTTGCGCCTTGCCGTCGCGCCGCTACAAGACATCATCAGCCAGCTTGTACGCATGCATCCGCACCTGATCCAGGACGAGTTGCGCGCCTACTTCCGCGACGTCTACGACCATGTCTTCCGCGTCAACGAATCCATTAGCGCCATGCGCGAAATGCTGGCCGCCGCTATCAACGTCAACTTGTCCCTGGTGACCTTCGGCCAGAACGAAGTCATGAAAAAACTAGCCGGCTGGGCCGCCATGCTGGCCGCCCCCACCCTGGTCACCAGCTGGTACGGCATGAACTTCGAGCACATGCCAGAGCTGAAGCAGCCATGGGCGTACCCCGCCATTATCGGCATCGTGGCATGCATCGTCATCGGCATTTTTATTGGCTTGAAGCGGGCCAAGTGGTTTTGAACCTGGCGCGAGGTTAACCCCCTCCCAACCTCCCCCTGCACCGCAGGGGGAGGAGCAAAAGCCGGTAACCCTCATCGTTCGGCTCCCTCCCCTGTTAACAGGGGAGGGTTGGGGAGGGGGGGGACGCCCTTGCCTCAACGCTCCACCCCCAATCCCCGCCAGATCTCAGCCAGCACATCATCTGTGCGCAGCAACACATCGTCATTCCAGAAACGCAGCACACGATAACCATGCGCCTCGATCACGCGCGTGCGCTCAGCGTCATAACCCACTGCGTCCGCATGCTGACCACCATCAAGCTCAATCACCAGCGTGGCTGGTATACAAACGAAATCCACGATGTAGCCGACCATCGGATATTGACGACGAAACTTGTAGCCCGCTAGATTTTCACGGCGCAGATATCGCCACAAATGCCGTTCCGTATCGGTCGCCCCATTGCGTAGGCGACGTGCACGTTTCCATATGCGCTGCATGGCGAATCCTTCGCTGTTGAAAGTCTCAACTCTACGGGAAAGCTTTCGAGCAAGGTCAAGTCCTTGCCCCGAACCCTACCCCCTCCCAACCTCCCCCTATAAATAGAGGGAGGAGTGAAAACCCAAACTTGCCTCAACCAGTCCCCTCCCCTGCTTGTAGGGGAGGGTTAGGGTGGGGTCAGGCTCTTGCCCCGCCCCACCCTGGAGAAAGGCACACCAAACAACACAACCACTCATTATTTCGCAGAATTCTTCTGCGCATCTTTAGCCGTCCACTGCTTCAACCACGCGTTCACCGCCTCATGCCACTGCACGCTGTTCTGCGGCTTCAGCACCCAATGATTCTCATCCGGGAAATGCAGAAACTGGCTCGGAATACCGCGGCGCTGCATCGCGGTGAAGGCGCCCAGGCCTTGCGTATCGGGAATACGGAAGTCCTTGCCGCCATGCACCACCAGCATCGGCACACGCCAATCCTTTACATGATTGACCGGATTGAACTTCTCGTAATTCTGCGGATGGTCGTATTCGGTGCCACCGTTTTCTTTCTCTTCGAACCAGAGCTCCTCGGTGCTGTAATACATCGAGCGCGCGTCGAACACACCGTCATGATCGACCAGGCACCTCCACGGCTCGTTCCATACACCGGCGATCCAATACACCATGTAGCCGCCGTAGCTTGCGCCGAGCGCGCAGGCACGATCGCCATCGAGGAAGCTATACTTGCCCAGCGCAGCCTTCCAGCCGAGCTTGAGATCCTCCAGTGGCTTACCACCCCAGTCACCCGAGATCGAATCGGTAAATGCCTGGCCATAACCTGTGGAACCATGGAAGTTGATGGTAACCACCGCAAAGCCCTGGCCGGCATAAGTTTGCGGGTTCCAACGATAGCTCCAGCCATTGCTCATCGCGCCCTGTGGGCCACCATGAATAATGAAGGCCACCGGATATTTCTTACCCGACTTGTAGCCTACGGGCTTTACCACATAGCCCTGCACGGTCTCGTTGTTCCAGCCCTTAAAGGTGAAGAACTCCGGCTCGCCAGTCTGGGCATTTTTGAGGCGTTCCGCGTTGTAGTGGGTTACCTGTTTGAGCCCCTTGCCACGCAGATCGGCGACATACAGGTCGGCCGGATGCTTGAGATCATCGCGCTCAAGCAATAGCCGCGACTTACCCGCCACGAAGCTGCTGATCGAACCATTGGTAACCACGGTACTGACCTTGCCACTGGCCACATCGATAGCGAACAGCGGATGCTGGCCATTGTCGTCAGCCGTTGCGTAAAGCGTCTTGCCATCGCCGGAAATTTGCAGACCACCGGCGGAACGATCCCAACCCGGCGCAACCTCATGTTTTTGACCACTCGCCAGATCGAGCGCGATGATGCCGAAGCGGTCTGCTTCAAAGCCCGGCTCCTTCATCGCCAGGTAGTAAAGCGTCTTGCCATCCGGCGAAACCACTGGAAAAGCATCCCATGCCAGATTCTCAGCGGTCAGATTCTGCGGGGCCGCCGAGCCGTCGGCCGGCACACGGTAGACATCGAAATTGGTCGACCACGGTTCGCTGTTGCCGGCGATACGTGCATCGAAATAAACCGTCTTGCTATCCGGCGAAAAGGTGAATTCATCATCGCCACCAAACGGCTTGCTCGGCACATCGCCATCGATGCCGCGGCTAAGCAACACAGGATGTGCGCCCTCGTCGCCGCTCAAGTCAGTGATATACAGCTGCGCGCGACGGCCATCGGCCCAGGTGTCCCAATGCCGCACAAACAGCTTGTTATATAGCGTGCCACTAGCTTTGTTCGACTCGTGCCCATCCAGGCGCTCTTTGCTGCAGGCCAGGTCGGCGCAATCGGTGAACACCTCAAAGCTCAACAACGCCTTGGTGCCATCGGGCGAAAGCTTGTAGGCGTCCACATCGACGGGCGCATGGGTGATCTGTACCGACGACGATGATTTACCCAACTCGCGCCGCCACAACTGGGCCACACCATCTTTCGACGCCACGTAATAAAGGGCGCTGCCATCCGGTGCCCAACGCGGCGAAGCGCCCTTGTCGATCAGCTTGACCGGCTGCGCGCCCTTGTCGAGGTCGAGCAGATAAATCGCCGTCACCCCTTTGTTGGCGGCGTAGTCGGTGGCCCGCACGGTATACAGCGCCTGGCGGCCATCGGGCGACAGCTGCGGGTCACCCACACGGTCCATCATCACCAGATCGCGGATATTGAACGGGTGCGGTGTATGGCTTTCGACGTCAGCCGATATGGCCGAGGTCGTCGCCAACGCAAGCGCCAGCGCGACAAACAGGGGTTTCATGGACAAGATTTCCTTGCGGCGACGAAGGCTGTGACGGTAAGTGCAGCTGCAGGCGGACGCAAGCGCGGAGCCCCGAAATCAGACCGAGCGAGGATGCAGCCCGTCGCAAGTGCTCACCCCCCTGCACTCAGGGGATGGGGCCCACTGAGTCGAGCCGTTGGCTCCCCCCAGCTAGCAGGGGGAGGCCAGGAGGAGGTGCAACCTCGCGGCAGCCCCCTATACTCGACTCTTTTGTGCCCAGCTCAACCACGATGACAGACACCGCCACGCTCGCCACACCACGTACCACCGTCACCCATCACGACGAATTATTCGGCCACCCCAAAGGCCTGTACGTGTGCTTCTTCACCGAGATGTGGGAACGGTTTTCGTTCTACGGCATGAAGGCGCTGTTGGCGCTTTACCTCATCAAGCACCACGGTTTCAGCGATGCCGAAAGCCTTTCGGTACTCGGCGCCTATGGCGGCCTGGTTTACGCCACGCCGGTGTTGGGGGGCCTGCTCGCCGACCGCTATCTCGGCAT
>NZ_JAPDPE010000006.1 GCF_026283955.1 Dyella silvatica
CATGTATCCGAACAGTTCGTCGGTGAAGCATCCGATGGCCAGAAATACACCGTCAACGGTCAGCCGGCCTACTTGCCGCAAGGTATCCAGTTACAGCAGAACGGTGGCGAAGAGCGCCGCACCGGCTATATGGCCACGCTGGTGTGGAAGCCTACCGACGAACTGCAACTCACCGGCGACGGCTTCTTCTCCAAGTTCAAGAACGAGTCGTTCGGCTACGGCCTGCGCTCGCAAAATTTCTACGGCAACACTGCGCAAATCAGCAACCCGGTGTACAGCTCGCTGGGCACGATGATCGGCGGCACCGTCAGCAGCAATCCGGCCGGTGTCGGCGGCAATCAGTTCTCCAACGAAACCACCGCCGACAACTACACCACGGTTTCCAATGTGTTCTCCGGCGGCCTGAACCTGAAATGGAATCATGGCCCCTGGCATGTGGACAGCGATATCTCGATGTCACGCGCCAGCAGCAACCAGATCAATGTCGATACCACAGCCGACCCCTATACCGGCCTGGGCACCGCCAACCCACAACTGATGCAGCAGTCGGTGACTTACATGCTGCACGGGCGCGGCATCGGCACCGCCTCGTTCGCCAATCCAGGCGCCTATACCAATCTCAGTGACATGGCCTTGTCGCGCTACGGCGTTTATCCCTACGTTTATCACGACAAGATGAAGGCGTTTCGCAGCAGCGTGAAATACGACTTGCCGAATAATTCGTGGTTGTCGGCGCTGGAAGCGGGCGTCTATATGAATAACCACACCTACCGTGCCGATCGCTCCGTCTATGTCTACGGTTCGGAGTGGAACACCTCGCCGATTCCCGGCCAGCCGCCGCTGAGCTTGAGCGGCAGCGACGCCCAGACCACCTGCTGGAAGGGTAGCTTCGGTGGCTTCCCCTGCTTCCTCAAGCTCAACGGTCCGGCCATCCTGGCGGCGCATGGCCTTCATGCCACACCGCAGAAGGATTGGAAAAACAGCTGGTCGGAAATCCAGAGCGGCAGCGTCAACGAGAAAACCCGCGATCTGTTCGTGATGGCCGATATCGATGCGCAACTGTTCGGCCATCAACTGACCGGCAATGTGGGCATGCGCGTGTCGCGGCAATCGCAATACAGCTACGGCTTGCAACAAGTGGGCAATGGCGCTGGCGTGCCGATTGCCGATGGCTATGGCATGATCAGCACCGACTATGCCCCGCTCAAGGCAGGCAAGACGTATACCGACTACCTGCCCTCGCTGAATCTGATCTATCACCTCACCGACAACGACCAGGCCCGCTTCTCCGCGGCGAAGGTGCTTTCCCGCCCACCGATCGATTCGATGCTGGCAGGCGCCGGCTCCTGGATTGCCAACGGCCAGTACAACGTCTGGGGCGGTACCAGCCCGCTGCTGAACCCATTGCGCGCGCAACAGTACGACCTGGGCTACGAGCATTACTTCGACGATTCGTCGGGTGCGCTCACCGCCGGGGTGTTCTTCAAGCACATCGACTCGTTCATCCAGAACGTGACCCTTAACAACTACGACTTCGCTGCCGCCGGCATCACCGTGCCGACCGATCCGACGACCGGCAAGCCCTACCTCAACGGGCAATACCAGACCGCCTACAACGCCAAGGGCGGCAATGTTCGCGGCCTCGAACTGGGCTTCTCGAAAACCCATTTCCTGCCGGGCATCTGGTCGGGCCTGGGCGTGCAGGCGAATTACTCGCTGACCTCCAGCTCGGTGCGCAACCCCACCATCCTGGGCGGCCCGACCACTTATATCGGCCTGCCCGGCTTGTCGCGTCGCGTCGCCAGCGGTGCGCTGTTCTACGACTACGGTCCGTTCTCGGCCCGCTTGTCGGCGAACTATCGTTCCTCTTTCGTCTCCGACACGCAGATCGCGGTCAACAGCCAGCTGGTCACATTTGCGTCCGAAACGGTGTACGACTTCCAGACTTCGTACGCGATCACCAAGCAACTCAGCGTGGTCTACCAGATGCTTAATGTGAGCAACCAGCCGACCCGCACCTACTTCGGCGGCAACCCCGCGCAAACCGGCACCATCCAATACTTCGGCCGCACCAACTACCTGGGCCTCAACCTCAAGCTGTAAATCACCGACGTAGCGGCGCTGGTGCAAGCAGCGTCGCTGCCAGACATGGAAGTTCATCCCCTGGGGTGAACTTCCGCTTCACGGCGACGGCCCGGCGTGGCGGTCCATCGCGGGCATCCGACCACCGCATGGAGCAAGTCATGTTGCGCTTCCGCTGGTTCCATTGGCAGGCCCTGCTGCTCGCACTCGCCCTCGCACCCGGCAGCCATGCCGCCAACGCCCCCGCCGTACCGCTGCCGGCCACCACAGTCAGCAGCAGCGAGAGCTCCGGTGTCTATTACGAGATCTTCGTGCGCTCCTGGTTTGACAGCAACGGCGATGGCGTCGGCGATCTCAATGGCGTCACCGCCAAACTGGATTACTTACAGCAACTCGGCGTCAGCGGCATCTGGCTGATGCCGATCAACCCGTCGCCCAGCTATCACGGCTACGACGTCACCGATTACCAAAACATCCAGCCTGAGTACGGCAACCTGCAAGATTTTCAACGCCTGCTGGCCGAGGCGCATAAGCGCGGCATCGAGGTCATCATCGATCTGGTGGTCAATCACACCAGCGACCGGCACCCTTGGTTCCAGGCGGCGTTAAACCGCAAAGATCCACACCACGATTGGTATACCTGGGCAGGCCCCAAGACCGACCTGCGCGCGATGAGTGCCGCCGGCGGCCCGGCCTGGCATGACGTGGGCACAGCGCCCGCCCCGGCGCAGCACTATCTGGGCGACTTTGCCGCGGCCATGCCCGATCTCAACTATGACCAGCCCGCTGTGCGCCAAGCGGTCATCCGCATCGGTCGATTCTGGTTGCAGCAAGGCGTCGATGGCTTTCGTCTCGATGCCGCCCGGCATATCTATGACGACCTGCAGACCGATACCGGCAAACCGGTAACGGTACGCAAAAATATCGTCTGGTGGACTGAATTTCGCCAAGCCCTGAGCACGGTAAAACCCGACTCCTATCTGGTCGGTGAAGTGACCCAGCCCTCGATCGAGCAACTGCAGCCCTACCTCAAGCCGCTGGGCTCGGTGTTTGATTTTCCGCTGGCCGAGCAATTGATCAAATGTGCCGACCGCGAACGTGACAGCGGCATCGGCGCGCTGCTGGAACGCATCGACCACGCCTATCGCAGCGCGGCCGGAAACCGTCCGGGGCCGAGCTACGTCGGCGATGCGCCGTTTTTATCCAACCACGACCAAGAGCGCGTCATAAGCCAGCTGCATGGCAACGCCCAGCATATGCGGATGGCCGCGGCGATGCTGCTGACCCTGCCTGGACGTCCATTTATTTACTACGGTGAAGAACTCGGCGTGCCCGGCCACAAGCCAGACCTGCAGCTGCGCCAACCCCTGCGCTGGCAACGCGCAGCGAATGCGCCGGGGCAAACCCATTGGCAGGGACCGTTGGCAGCCGAAGACCACGGCATCTCGGTCGAAGCCGAACAGGCCGACCCCGACTCACTATGGAGCTACTACAGCCGGCTCATTCACTGGCGCATGCAGGTCTCCGCCTTGCGCGATGGCAGCGTGCGCAACTATGCCGTGGATCAAGCCGGCATCGTCGCCTATGAACGGATAACGGCCAGTAGCCGCGTGTTGGTGATACACAACCTGTCCGGCACCAGCCAAACGCTGCCGGCCAAGGCGAACACGTTGCTACTGAGCAGCAAGCCTCGCATCGCCTTCGAACAGCAGCGGCTGAGCATGCCGCCTTACAGCACAGCGGTATTGCAGTAATGCCGTGGACGGTGGGCGCTGGTGGCAGGCATGTGCAAACGCGCGCGTCGTTGACTCGCTGTGTGCCGGTCGTGGCGGCACTGCTGGGCGGGTCATTGCTGGCTTGCTCGACCTGGATCAGCAACCTGCCGACATCACAGAACATGAAGCGATCAAGCAGTGAAGCATGACATGTGGGTCCATCCATCTACCGTAGGAGCAGGCTCGATGAATATCCAGGCATACCTACCGCGACGCCAGCTGTCGGCGCTGCACATCGCACTGATGACCGCACTGGCGCTTTATGCCTTGCCGAGCCTGCTCAGCCCGGCGCAGGCGGCAAGCCACGATAACAACGTCGAATGGAACGGCTTGTTCCACGATCAGGGCCCGCTCTACGACAACGCACCGGAGCCCAGCGCCACGCAAGCCATCACCCTGACCTTTCGCAGCAACAAGGGCGATCTGACCAGCGCCAATATCAAGTACTACGACAGCGCCGACGGCAGCTTTCATTGGCTACCGATGTCGTGGGTGGCCAACGATGCCACCGGCAATTTCGATTTCTGGCAGGGCACGGTTCCAGCCAGTGGCTCGGAAAAATACTACCGCTTCCAGCTCAACGACGGCACCGCCACAGCCTGGTACAACGCCGCAGGCATCACGGCTAGCGAGCCTTCGTCAGGCGACTTTTTCATCATCCCCGGTTTCAAGACGCCCGACTGGATGAAAAACGGCGTGATGTACCAGATCTTTCCCGACCGCTTCTACAACGGCGACAGCAGCAATGACGTCACCACCGGCCAATACACCTATGCCGGCCAATCGACCCAGCAAGTGGCCTGGGGCGGCAGCGTATTGGCCAGCAACGGCGGCTCGAACAATCTGGTGTTTTTCGGCGGCGACCTGGCTGGCGTCGATCAGAAGCTTGGCTATATCAAGCAGACGCTGGGCGCGAACATCATTTATCTGAACCCGATCTTCACCTCGCCCACCATGCACAAGTACGACACCGAGGATTACTACCATGTCGATCCCGCCTTCGGCAGCAACGCGACGCTGCAACAGCTGATTAGCGATATTCACAGCAGCAGTAACGGGCCGAAGAGTTATCTGATCCTCGACGGCGTGTTCAACCACACCGGCGATACCAGCCAATGGTTCGATCGATATAACTGGTGGAGCACGCTGGGCGCCTACGAATCGATGAGCAGCACCTGGTATAGCTACTACACGTTCCAGCAATGGCCGGGCACCTACTCCTCGTTCTACGGCTACAGCAGCATGCCCAAACTGGACTACGGCAGCAGCGGTTCGCCGGTACGCGCGCAGATCTACGGCAATAGCAGTTCTGTCGTGAAAACCTATCTGGGTGCGTCTTACGGTATCGACGGCTGGCGCCTGGATGCCGCGCAATACGTCGATGCCGGCGGCAACAACGGCAGCGACACGGTCAATCACCAGATCATGGCCGAACTGCGCCAGGCGGTAAAAGGGGTCAATCCGCAGGCTGAGATCCTTGGCGAATTCTGGGGCAACGCCAACCCCTGGACCAACGGCGACCAATGGGACAGCGCGACCAATTACGACGGCTTCGTGCAGCCCGTATCGGAGTGGATCACCGGCGAGGATTACAGCAACAACGCGGCTTCGATCCCCTCCAGCCAGTTCGACAGCTGGCTGCATGGCACGCGCGCCAACTATCCCACCAACGTGCAGCAGACCATGAGCAACGGACTGGGCACGCATGATGTTTCGCGCTTCGCCAGCCGTGCCGGCGGCGATATCTGGAAGACCTATCTGGCACTGATTTTCCAGATGACTTATGTCGGCACACCGACCATTTACTACGGTGACGAATACGGCATGCAAGGCGGCAATGACCCGGATAACCGCCGCACTTTCGACTGGACTGTGGGCAATCTCAATAACAGTGCCGTCGCGCTGACCCAGAAACTGATCGCCATCCGCAATCAATATGCCGCCTTGCGCACCGGCTCCTTCATGACCCTGCTGACCGACGACAGCAATCATCTCTACAGCTACGGTCGCTTCGATCAAAATCACCGGATTGCTGTCGCCCTGAATAACGACAGCACCTCGCACACCATCACCGTGCCGGTGTGGCAGCTAAGCATGACCAACGGCAGCACCGTCACCGATGCGCTTAGCGGCAACTCGTACACCGTAAGCAATGGCGATGTCACAGTGACGGTGAACGGTCATTACGGCGCGATCCTGGCGCAATGACCCGCAGGGGAGAATCGGTTTGAGGGCAATCAAGATGGCGGCGGTCATGCCGGTCAGCGCTTTGTTGGCCGGCATGATGGCTATCGGTCCATTGGCAGCAAGCGACGGACAAGACGGCATCAGTTGGCGCGGACAACCGGCAAGCATCAGCACCGATGCCAGCGGTGGCTATACGCTGGCAGGCCCGTTCGGCCAACGCCACATCGCCACCCCGGCATGGCGGCTACAGACGGCCAGCCCGCTGTTTGATGGCTTGTTCGCATTGGCTCAGGACGATTTGCAGCGCGACTCGGTGCAAGCCATACGCGACGATGCCTTCGATCACGGTCAGCCAATCCCCTGCCCTTGTTTCGAAACCGGCGCGCAGTGGCATTACGTATGGACGCGGGATCTTTCCTACGCCGTCGATCTCGGTCTGTGGCGGCTGGACCCGGCGCGGGCCAAGGCATCGCTGCGCTTCAAGCTGTCCGAGCTACGCCAGCCCGCCGCAGCGCAAGGCCTGTATGTATTGCAAGACACCGGCTCGGGCGGCAGCTGGCCGATCAGCACCGATCGTCTGGTCTGGTTTCTCGGTGCACGGCATCTGCTGGATGACCGCGCCTTTGCCGAACAAACGTATCAGGCGCTCACCCACACCCTGGCCCAGGATCGACAATACGTCTTCGATAGCGCCCTGGGTCTTTATCGCGGTGAAACCTCGTTTCTCGATTGGCGCGAGCAAAGCTATCCCGCCTGGACCGCCAAGAACGTCAGCTTTATCGCGCAGTCCTTGGCGCTATCGACCAATGTGCTGCACTACGAAGCGCTGCGGCTGGCGGCGAGCTTGGCCGGGCAACGCAACGATACACAGGCAGCGCTCTACCGTGCCCAGGCGCAAGCACTGAAGCAGGCGATCAACACGCACTTCTGGCGCGCCGATCGCGGCCTGTATATGAGTTACATCGGCGGCGATGGCGCGCCGTTCGAAGCCTACGATTTGCTCGGCACCGCCCTGACCATCAGCAGCGGCGTGGCCGAAGGCGAGCGCGCACGCCAGGCCCTGGCGCACTACCCCGTGTGGCCGGCGGGCAGCCCGGTGATCTGGCCCGAGCGTGCCGACCAGCCGATTTATCACAACCGTGCGATCTGGCCTTTTGTCAGCGCCTATGCGCTACGCGCGGCGCGCACCGTCAATGATCCGGCGCGGATCGCGCACGAGTTGCTGTCGCTGATACGCGGCGCGGCACTAAGCGGTTCGAATATGGAGAACTTCGAACTGATCACGCAATCCACCCATCTCGACGATGGCGCACTCAGCGGCCCGGTGGTCGATTCGCCACGCCAGCTATGGTCGGTGGCCGGCTATCTCGACATGGTGATCCAGGGCGTCTTTGGCCTTGAGGACGATGGCCGGATCGAACCGAAACTGCCGGTATCGCTGGTACCGTTGCTGTTCGCCGAGCAGCAACGCATCAGCCTGTCGCTGCCCGGGCAGCGCATCGTGCTGGTGCGCCCGCAGTCGCTGCGCGGCAACCTGTTGGTCGCCGACCAACGACACCGCGCGGGCAGCCAAACCGTGGTCACCTTAAAGGCCATTACGGTGGCGTCGGAGCCGCTGCGTACGGATGCGCCGCTATTCGCCCCAACCGCTCCCGCCGCGCCCATAGCCACGCGCAGCGGCACCCGCTGGACGATCACCGCTGGCGACAAAGCCACCGACTCCAAGACCGTTCTCTATATCGACGGCAAGCGTCACGGCGTCATTGATGGAACAACCATCGTCGATCAACCATCGGCGCAACCGTGCTTTAGCGCGACCCGGCTCGCCGAGACCGGACTGGAGTCGCTGCACAGCCCCAGCCGGTGCGTGGGCGAGATAAGCCATATCGCCGGGCCATGGCCGCGTGCATGGACGGCCCCCGCCGACGGCCGTTTTAAAGCCGTGCTGCGCTATGCCAACGATCACGGCCCGATCAACACCGGCATCACCGCCGCGGTGAAGCTGCTGCAGGTACATTGCGACGGCAGCGACGCGCAAAGCCTGCCGCTGGTGATGCCGCACAGCGATGGTCAGGCCGACTCCAGCGTCGGCACGTTCAGTACCCATGCCGGCACTCGCTGTATCTTCTCGCTCAACCAGGGTTTCAACATGAGCTTTCTGCGTCACAACGCGCATTACACCGGCGGCCAGGGCGGCATCGATGGCCCAGTCAACGCCGCCACGCTGGGTGATTTGCTGATCACGCCGCAAGCCAGCGACACGCCGAACCCATGAGCCAGACCATCAACAGCAAGCCCGCCTTGTCGTTCTGGCAGATCTGGAACATGTGCTTTGGCTTTCTCGGCATCCAGTTCGGCTTTGCCCTGCAAAACGCCAATGTCAGCCGGATCTTCCAGACCCTGGGCGCCGATGTCGCCGATATCCCGATCCTGTGGATCGCCGCGCCGCTGACCGGCCTGATCGTGCAGCCCATCGTCGGCCATTATTCCGACCGCACCTGGAACCGCCTGGGGCGGCGGCGGCCGTACTTTCTGCTCGGCGCCGTGCTGACCACGCTGGCCTTGCTATGCATGCCCAATGCACCGGCGTTGTGGATCGCCGCGGGCCTGCTGTGGATCATGGATGCCTCGATCAATGTCTCGATGGAGCCGTTCCGCGCCTTTGTCGGCGACCAACTGCCGCCACGGCAACGGCCGCTCGGCTATGCCATGCAAAGTTTCTTTATCGGCATCGGTGCCGTGGTGGCCTCGCTGCTGCCGTGGCTGTTAACCCAGTGGGGAGTCAACAACACACCGGGGCCCAGCGGCATTCCAGACACGGTGAAATACGCCTTCTACGCCGGTGCCGCGGTGCTGCTCGGTGCGGTACTGTGGACGGTGCTGTCGACACGCGAATATCCGCCCGAAGCGCTAAAGGCTTTCGATGAATCGCCATCCGCGCCGGCAGCAGCCATTGATACTCAGGCCGCGCCATGGCGTGGCGGCTTGTGGCTCGCCGCCGGCATCCTCGGCGCGCTGTTGATCGGCTTGATGCATGGCGCCCACGAGTTGTATCTGCTGGCCGCCGGCGCCGGCGTCTATGGTGTCTTGCTGCTGTGGCTGAGTGACTCACACCGTCATCGCGCAAGCCATCAAACGGCGCCGAGCCAGCACATGGTGACCCAGGTCATGAGCGACCTTTACCGCATGCCCGATGCCATGCGTCGACTGGCCTGGGTGCAGTTTTTCTCCTGGTTTGCGTTGTTCGCCATGTGGATCTACACCACCGCCGCAGTGACCCAGGTGCATTACGGCAGCACCGATACCCATTCGGCCGCGTACAACGAAGGCGCTAACTGGGTCGGCGTACTGTTCGCCGCTTATAACGGCTACGCCGCGCTGGCGGCGGTGGTGATTCCGCTGATGGTGCGACGCTGGGGTTTGCGCGTCAGCCACTTGATCAACGTCTGGCTTGGCGCCGTGGCTTTGCTGTCGTTTCTGCTGATTCGCGACCCGCACTGGCTGCTGCTGTCGATGCTGGGGGTAGGCTTTGCCTGGGCCTCGATTCTGTCGCTGCCCTATGCACTGTTGTCGGACAACCTGCCGGCGCAAAAGATGGGCGTCTATATGGGCATCTTCAATTTCTTTATTGTGATCCCGCAACTGCTGGCCGCCAGCGTGCTGGGCGTGCTGCTGAAAATCTTTTTCCACGGCCAGCCGATCTATGCGCTGGTGCTGGGCGGCATCAGCCTGCTTGTCGCCGGACTTTGCGTACTGCGTGTCGACGAACCGACGCATAAAACCATGCCGGCGGCCACGACCACGGAAGCCTCGCCATGATGATCAAGACCACCCTATCCGGCATGGCCATGGCGCTGACCCTTGCCATGGGAACCACCCAGGCGGCCACGCCAACGGCGGAGTTCTACGGCACCGACCAGCCCTTCGCGGCACATGCGATCTATTTCGTCATGACCGATCGCTTCGTCAATGGCGACCCAAGCAATGATCAGCGCGAGCAAGGCGGCGCGCATCGCACCTTCGATATTCCGATACCCGGCCCCAACGGTGAAAGCGACAATATCGGCTACCTCGGCGGCGACTTCAAAGGCATTCTGGACAACGCCGCCTATATTCGCGGCATGGGTTTTGGCGCGGTGTGGATCACCCCCATTGTCGATAACCCCGACGAAGCCTTTACCGGCGGCGATCCGGTCAGCTGGGGTGCCTCGCTGGCCGATCGCGGCAAGACCGGCTACCACGGCTATTGGGGGGTGAACTTCTACAAGCTCGATGAGCACCTGCCCAGCAAGGGGCTCGACTTTGCGCAGTTCACCGACAAGATGCGCGCACAAGGCCTCAAGACCGTGCTCGATATCGTGCTCAATCACGGCTCGCCCGCTTACAGCATGCCGCAGGCGCAAGCGCAGTTCGGGCAGATTTTCGATAAAGACGGCAACTTGATCGCCGATCACCAGAACCTGCCGCCGTCCGAGCTGGACCCGGTGCGCAACCCGCTGCACCGCTTCTATCACTCCTACGAAGACCTGGCCCAGCTGTCGAACAACAACGACGAAAACCCGGCCGTACTCGACTACTTCAGCGGCGCTTATCTGCAATGGATCGACCAGGGCGCCGATGCGTTTCGCATCGACACCATCAGCCATATGTCCACGGCGTTCTGGAATCAATTCTCCGCCCGCATCCGCGCCAGGCATCCGGGCTTTTTCATGTTTGGCGAGGCATTCGACTACAACCCCGACGACATCGGCCAATACACCTGGGCCAAGAACGGCGGTATCAGCGTGCTCGACTTTCCGCTGCGCGGAAGCATCGCCAGCGTGTTCGAGCACCCGCACAGCGACTTCCATAAGCTCGCCGAGCATCTCTATCTACGCAATGGTCCCTACGCCAACCCTTACGAACTGGTGACCTTTTACGATAACCACGATATGAAGCGTCTCAACGCCAGCGACAACGGCTTTATCGACGCCAATAACTGGTTATTCACCGCACGCGGCATTCCGGCGCTTTACTACGGCTCGGAGATCGGCTTTATGCGAGGCCGTGGCGAGCACCAGGGCAACCGTAACTATTTCGGCCAGCCACGTATCGATGCCGCACCGAAAAGCCCGATCTATCGACAGCTCAAGCGCATCGCGCAGCTGCGCCAGCGTAGCCCCGCGCTGCAAAAGGGATTGATGCTGCCGATACGCCTGCAGGGCGAGCAAGCCGCGTTCTATCGGGTTTATCAAAAAGACGGCACGCACCAGATCGCCTTGGTGCTACTCAATAAAGGCGACAACGCCGCCGACTTCGATGTCCGTGACTATCTGCAAGCCGGGCGCTGGCAAGCGGCGCTTGGCGGCGACCACCCCAATGTGGCCGAGGGCGGCTCGCTGCATGCCACGGTCGCCGCGCATGACGTACAGGTCTATCTGCTCGACGCCCCGGCCAGCCGCGCCGACCTGGTCGACGAGCTGACCCGGCTGATGCGAGAGAAGGGGCATCCGGTCATCGCGCAGCAATAAAGCCCCGGTCGGGGCAATCTGTGGCAGCGGCTGTGACGGACGCGCGCAGCCATGCCGACACCTGAATTCTTAATCTTCAATTAAGGCGGCCGATCTCCCTTTAAGCTGCAATCCCGATCACAGCCGCGATAACCGGCGCTGGGAGTGCTATGCGTGTTCTTTTGGTGGAAGACGATATTCAGCTTGCCAAGGCCATTTCGATCTCGCTGCAACGCGAGGCATTCGAGCATGCCTGGCTGCGGCGGCTGGATGAAGCCCGCCAGCTACTGGCGCGCAGCACTTACGACGCGGTCGTACTCGACGTGGAGCTGCCCGACGGCATCGGCTACGACCTGCTGGACTGGCTACGGGCACGCGACAACCGCACGCCGGTGCTGTTTCTCACCGTGCGTGACTCCATTCGTGAACGCATCGCCGCCTTCGACCGCGGGGCGGACGACTTCGTGGTCAAGCCTTTTGTGATGGAAGAGTTGATCTCCCGCCTGCGCGCGGTGATCCGGCGCAGCGCGGGCCAGGCCAGCTCGCACTGGCAGCTCGGCCCGCTGCGCATCGACGTGGCATCGCATATCGCTCACATGCATGGTGAGACGCTGGATTTGTCGCCGCGTGAATTCGTGCTGCTGCTGGAGCTGGTCAAGCACGCCGGCAAGGTCGTCCCCAGGGCCAGCCTGGAAAGCTCGATCGGCAATGTCGAAAGCAATGTGCTGGAAGTGCATATCCACAATCTTCGCCGCAAGCTTGGGCCCGAACTGATCCAGACCCTGCGCGGCATTGGCTACCGGCTGCATTTATGAGTGTGATACGCCCGTTTTTTCTGCGCTCCCTCGCCCGTCGCATGCTGCTGGTGCAACTGGCCGTGGGGGTGGCGACCTATCTGGCGGTGAGCTGCATCATCGCCGCGCTGGTGCTGGGTTACGCACAGCGTGACCTCAGCCATTACCTGGACAGTTACGCGCACAGCTTGCTGGAAGCGCGCGACCCGGCGCTGTCGGCCCGCAATATCGCGATACGCATCACGCAAGATCCGCAGATCAACACCCAGTTCCTGATGCGCTTCCGGCTGGTCGACGGCAAGGGCCAGGTATTGGCAGAGTCTGCCGATGCGCCGCAAGCCATCGCCGACTGGAAGTTATTGCAAGTGCACGAGGCATCGAGCGCGCGCACTGTGACCGTAGCGGTCAAGGCCAGCTGGCTGCGCGACCTGTGGCTGCGCGGCGGCATGGGCATGATTAGCTGGCTGGGCCTGGTGATGGCGTTGTTGCTGTTGCCTGCGATTGTCTTGGCGACGATTTTCCTGACCCGGCTGGGGCTGCGCCCGCTACGTTCGTTGATCAGCATGGTCGGCACCCGCTCACCGGCCAACCTGACGCCGTTGCAGATCGAACAGCCACCGGCTGAACTGCTACCGCTGATCGATGAATTAAACCGGCTGATTGGCGCGCTGCATCAGGCGCAGCTCAACGAGCGACAGTTTTTCCAGGATGCGGCGCAGGAGCTGCTGACCCCGCTGGCCGTGGTGCAGGCGCAGGCGCACGTGTTGGCGACATCCGCTGAAGCATTCACCCGCAGCCGCGCCCAGACCGATCTGCAGGCCGGGCTGCAACGCGTCGCCAAGATGATTCGGCAATTACTCACGGTGGCGAAAATCCATTCCGACGATACCCGGCTGCAACTGACCCGGTATGACCTGATCGGTTTGCTTAGCGGACGTATTTCGGTCGCCGCCGCGCGGGCGCATGAAAAGCGCATCGAGCTAAGCCTGCTGGCGCCGGAGCGCTGCTCGCTGGTCTTCGACTACGACATGCTCACCACCGTCATCGATAACCTGCTCGACAACGCGCTCAAATACATCCCGCAGGGCGGCAGTATCAAAACCATGGTTCGTCACTACCGAGACGCAGTCTGGCTGGTCATCGCCGACGATGGCCCAGGCATTGCCGAAGCGCATCAACAGCATGTGCTGAAGCGCTTTTATCGCGTGCCCGGCAACCGTGAATCGGGCAGCGGGCTCGGCCTGGCGATCGTGCAGCGCATTGTCGAGCTACACGGCGGCAGCGTCAGCCTGCGCAACGGCGAAAACCGCGGGCTGATGGTTTGCCTGAGATTTGCGCTCGATACGCCCGCCAACGCGCCAGCCCGGTCGGGCGCGACGACTACGCCCACCACATTCGATCTGGGTCCGCTCAATCATGCTTATTGATCATGGACACCTTCATGGCCATCCCAAACGGGCAGTCAACCTGTGGCTGATGCTGCTGCTCGCCATGACCGTGACGCCAGCGTTGGCGCAGGAGCCAGCCAGCACCGCCAAGAGCAACGAGCGCACCACCGGCAATGGCGGGCGCTTTATCAAATACAGCTCAACCCAGGTCGCCGTCGATCTGACCGCGCAGCAACAACAAGATCTCGAACACATGCAAAGCCGGCGCTGCGTGCCCAGCGTCGCCAGCGATCTGGTCAACAAGAGCGGCGCCGCCTTGAAAGACTTGCAATTCGCACCGGTGACCGTGAACTCGGAGGTCGGCTTGATCCGCGCCGAGCACGACGAGGCGTTGGTCAGTACCGGCCGGCGCGTACTACGCGGGGTATTGGCATCCCGGCTTCCGTTGATTCCAACCCGGGCCGATCATCAGACCACCCAGGCCCTGGTAGTGGTCCGGCCCGAGGATCGCGGCGCACTGGTGCACCTGGAGTTGACGAAAACCGTTTGGGATAACCATGGCAATGCGAAAACCACGATGGTGACCGAGCCTACGAATTATCAGTCTTTTTTCGACCGGCTGGGCCAAAGCTACAATTGCTCTTTAGCCGTCCAAACCCATTCGGTCACCCTGCCGTGACGGCCACTTGCATCGAACCCAGGCAGCCTCTCGTAGCCGTCATTTCGAGACATGGGGATTTCCCGGCACATACCAGCGCCACAAATGCTCGGTGCCGCGACTGATGCCAATGCGTGCCGTGCCGACAAGCTTTTCCGGCGGCGCCATGCCATCGTCCAGCACGGTAAAACCTTGCTGTGCCGAAACCAGGTCGATGCCGTTCTGCGCACCATCGATGCCCATCGCCTGGGTAAGCCGCGCCGGGCCACTGCATAAATCACGATCGCGCTTGCTGCGCGGGCGGGCGGCATGCATTTGATCCAGCCCGGCGATCGGCTCCAATGCGCGCAGCAACACACCGCAGCCCTTGCCCTCCTCTTCGCACACGGTGTTGCAGCACCAGTGCATGCCATAAGTGAAATACACATACATGAACCCTGGCGGCCCGAACATCGTGGCATTGCGCACGGTCTTGCCTCGATAGGTATGCGCCGCCGGATCGACACTGCCGCGATACGCCTCGACTTCGACGATGCGGCCTGCCCGGCCCGTTGCCGAGGCCAGCACTTTATTAAGCAGCTCCGGCGCCACCAGGCAGGGATCGCGATCGTAAAAAGATCGCGCCAGCGGCACCCCGGGCCAGTTCGGCAAAATAGGTCGTGGCACGTTCAAGCTCAGCTGAGGATAGGGGGCCGACCGCTGATGGACCGCAGCCGACGTGTCATTGTCCAACAAGCGCCTGCCGCCTCGCATCATCCCGGCAAAGCCGGCACCGTGGCGCGGTTGGCACAGCATGAAGTTTCCACCCCCGATCAAGATCGACGCCCGGTTTTTTTCCACCGGGTCCAGCTGACGCCGATACTGCGAACACGCTTTTTCTGTTGCATCGGGCGATACGCTTTGACTACAGCATCTTGCGATCTAGCTGGTGACCTAGCCGAAACTTGAAATCGACCCAGCTATGCAAACAGCTTCGCCGCAGGCTTTAGCCACGGCGTGAGGCGCTACGGAACAAGTCCCGTCATCAGAACAGTCGGCAGGCGCATTGACCAAGAACTAAACGCTACGATCCACGCCCGCATCTCAGCAACGTGCCTGCAGCTTGTTACCGCCTCAGCCCATCCAATCGACTCTCTACCACCTCCGCCCAGGTCATCGCCATGAAACCTTTGCTGTATGCGTTGCTGTCTGTTGGATTGTTATTGGCACCGAGCGCCCATGCACAACTGGCCGCCGGCTCGATGGCGGTGCAGTGGAACCCTGGTGCGGAGGATTGCGCGGCCCATCCGCAGCCGCCACTGCAAGTGCATCCATATAACGCGCAGACTTTTATCCTGCGCGAAAACCCTTGCAGCACGGAAGAAGCGCCCTTCATGTATTTGCTGTTGGGGTCGAGCAAGGCCTTGCTGATCGATAGCGGCGATGTCGCCGATGCCAAGCTGATGCCTTTGGCCAGCACGGTGATGTCCTTGCTGCCTGGCGAGGCTGCGGCAAAGCTGCCCTTGCTGATCGTGCACACGCATGGCCATCTGGATCACCGCTCCGGCGATGCGCAGTTCCAGCAGCTAGCGCATGTCGACGTGGTCGGCACCGACCTCGCCCATGTGCGGCAGTACTTCGGCTTCAAGGATTGGCCCAACGGCGTGGCGCAGATCGACCTTGGCGATCGCATCGTCGAGGTGGTGCCTACGCCGGGACATTATCCGTCTCACCTGACCTACTACGACCGTACGACCGGGTTACTTTTCTCCGGCGATTTCTTCATGCCGGGACGGCTGATCATCGATGACGCCGAGGCGGATAAAGCAAGCGCGCAGCGCATCGTCGACTTCGTCAGCCAGCGACCGCTGAGTTACGTTTTGGGTGGCCATATCGAACTGGATGCCGACGGCCAGAATCTGCCGATGGGCGGCAGTTATCACCCGCATGAGCATCCCCTGCCGATGAGCAAGCAAGACCTGCTCGGCCTGCCGGCGGTACTGGCCCATTTCAATGGCATCTACAGCACCGACGGCATCTTCGTGATGTACAACCAGACCCGCATGCTGTGGCTGTTCGGTGCCGGTGTCATCGCCGTATTGCTGCTGATCGGCCTGGGTGTACGCGCACTACTGCGCCGCCGCAACAGCCGGCGCCTACTGCGCGCCGGGTGAAGCTATGCCAGATCCAAGCGCGCCTCTCGGCGTGCTTGGATCCCATACATGCAGGGATGAAACGCCGCCTGGCGACTGCGGCAACGGCTGCCCATCGCGGCGCCAGCCTGGCAGGCAGAGATCGTCAATCGGCGCTTAGAAATCGTAGTTACCGGTCAGCATGAAGGTGCGCCGGTTGTGCAGCGAGACGAATCGCTCGTCAAACAAATCGTTGTACAACTGCCGCCCAAACAAATTCTTGATGCCCAGGGTCACGCCCCAATGCGTGGCACGGTACGACACATTGACGTCGACGCGGGCCTGGCCGGGGATATTGAAATAGGTCGTGTTGTCCGAGGTTTCTCCCAGCGTATGACTACGCGCAAGTACCCCGGCGGCCACGCCCCAGCCACGCAATGCTTCGTTCTGAAACCAATAGCTCGCCCACAGATTGAAGCGCTGGCGCGGGGCACCGATCGGCAAGCTGCCGTCATGATTGGTGACGTGCGCATTGGTAAAGCTCGCACTGATATCCATGCCCGGCGCCACTCGCCCGGTGAATTCGATTTCGACGCCTTTATTGGTCTGGCCGGGGCCCTGGCTGGCGAAGAACGGCGGCTGTACTGAAAACACATCGATACTGTGGTCGAGCATGATGCGGTACAGCGAGGCGGTCAGTCGCGCCTGATGCTGGAACAGATCGAGCTTGGCGCCCGCCTCCAACTGGCGTGAAAAGGACGGCAGCAGCGGCTGGCCGTCTTTGCCTAACTGTACGTCGGGCTGAAAGCCACTGGCCGTACTGGCATACAGCGAAAGCTCGGGCGTGGCCTTGTAGACCACGCCGGCGTTGGGCACCCATTGCGTCTTGTGCAAGGTCCACGGATCGCCATTGACGTTATACGTCGAAAGGTCATAGCCCCAGCGCCGCAACGCCAACAGCACATCCCAATAATCGCCGATGGCGATCTGGTCTTGCAGAAACAAACCGCTATTGGTCGACCACGGGCTGCCCGGCGTATGCGAGTCGTCGGTGGGCTGCACCACCGACATCGCCGAGGGCAGCGGGCCGGAGGTGAACACGTTGCGCTGCGTGCTCTCGCTCACATCCAAATAGTCGTCGCTACTGCCGACATGCGAGCGCGCATAGTCAAAACCCAGCACCACCCGGTGGCTAAACATGCCGTGCTCGAAGAAGCCGACAAGGTCGTTCTGCAGGGTGTAATACGCATCGGAATAACGATAGACCTCGGCTATCGCACTGACATCGCCACTCGGCATGGCGCCAAACAGTTGCCAGTTCTGCTGGCTGGTGGTCTGGTTGACGTATTGGCCGTGACTGCGAAACATCCAGTCATCGTTGAACTGATGTTCGAACAGATAGTAGTAGCGGCTGGTCTGATAGTTGGCGTGATCGCTGGGGCTGCCCAGCAAAAGACCGGGCGGCGTCGCCGAGTCGATGGTGTTGTCGAGCAGAATCGTGTGATCGGGAATAGGCAGGCGGTTGATGATGCGCGCACCACCGATCACCAGTTTGTTCGCATCGTCCTGCCAGCCGATCGAGGGGGCGATATAGCGGCTGCGCTGACCGTAATAGCCTTGCACCGTTTTATCGGCATATTCACCGGAAACCACCAACCGGTAAGTCAGGCTTTTGCTGCTGTTCAATGGCCCGGCCAGATCCATGCCTACCTGGGTATCGCCACGCTCGCCCACCGCAAAGCTGAGCTGATGCACCGGCTCGCTCTGCGGTCGCTTCATCACCACATTGATAAGGCCGCCAAAGTTATTGCTGACCGAATAATCGCCCAGCACCGACTGCGGCCCCTTCAATACCTCGACCCGCTCGACCCCGATCAGCGGCGGGAAATCGCTCGATCCGGTAAAGCTGTTCGGCATGCCGTCGGTCATGCCGCTGCCGGTATAAAAGCCGCGTATCTGGAATAGCGGCAAACCCTCGGGGCCGTCGATAACCTGCACGCCCGCCACATTGCGTACCGCATCGGCGACGCTGAGAATTTGCTGCGAGTCCATCAGGTCGCGGGTAACAATGCTGATCGATTGCGGCACGTCGATCAGCGCGGAATCGGTGCGGGTGGCACCGCTGCTGATGTCGGCCATGTAGCCGATATCGCGCCCGATAAGCCCCTGCGAATGCACCGGCGCCAGCAAGGTGGCATTGGCGACCGACGCCACCGTCGAGCCGGGGGCCGCTATCGAGGTGTGGGCCAGGCTGGCCGGGATCGAAGCCAGCGGCTTCACCACCACGGTTCCCGCATCGATGAATTGGTAACTCAGCCCGCTACCTTGCAGCAAGCTGACGAGCGCGGCCTCCGCGGTCATCGAGCCGTTGGCGCCGCCGGAGTGAAAGGGCTCGATGGTGCCGCTGGCGGTAAGCACCTGCACATTGGCTTGCTTGCCGAAGGCAATCAACGCGGTAGACAGCGATTGCGGCGGGATCATGAAGCGAATCGGCGCCACCGCCAGCATCGTGCGCGCGGGCGCGGGCGCCTCCGCTGCACCGAATGCGGCAAACGGCACCGACAAACAGGCGCAGGCGAACCACAGGACCACTCGACTCATGAACTCCGCTTTCCCCAAAGCGAAAGCGCGGAGTTTGACACGCACGTGGGCCGAATAGGAGTGCTGTCAGCAAGCCATCTTAAGACTCACATCGGCGACTCTCGTTACGTTCATTTTGCGATAGCGAGCCCAACGGGGCCGGCCGGTCCGGCGAGACCGGCCAGTGCCTACTACCGGGCCGGCCGGCGGCCGTCAGTGCGGCTCCGCCTTGGAAAGAACCACCTGGCGAGGCTGCTTGCTCACTTTCAGCGGAAAAACCTGCGGCAACGCGTTCAGCCAGTGGTCGATGGCGTCGGTGTTGACGGTGCCGGTGAAGGTCAATGGCTGCAGACTGGCATCGGCGATATGCAACGGCTGCGCGCTGTAACGATTGATATTGGCAACCACCACATCGAGCGGCTCGTTGATGAATTCCAGCCGGTCGTTACGCCAGCCTGTGGCCTGCTCCGGGGTAACGCTGCTGATGTTCATGGCCAACTTCAGCGGATCATAAGAAACCCGCTGCCCCGCCACAGCCTCGACCATGTCACCCGAGGCAGCCTTGGCCCCGGCCGCCGCATGGCGGCGATAAATCTGCACCCGCCCCTCGGTGACCGCGATGGTGACTTGCCGGCCCGTACGGCGCACGTCGAAGGCGGTGCCGACGTCGTGAATGTCCAGGTCCCCGGCGGTGACCACAAAGGGCCGCTGCGCATTGTGCGTCACCTCGAAAAAGGCTTCGCCCGCAGCCAGCTCGACCTGGCGCTCGTTCTTGCTGAAGCGCGTGGTCATGGTGGAAGCGCCGCCCAAGGCCACTGTTGAACCATCGGACAAGGTGATGTCGCGGTTTTTCGCCACCTCATTGACGTAGATTTGCTGCGTGGTATGGACACCCAAAAGCGACCAGGTCAGATAACCGCCAAGCAGCACCAGCACGGTCGAGGCGGCGGCCGCGAGCGGCAGCCAGCGACGTGGCGATGCCACCGCGGGCGCCGGCCGTGCGAATTCGGCGATCAACTGGCGCCGGCTGACCTCGTCGAGTGCGCCAAAGCGGTTGCCGATGTCGTTTACCCGCTCGAACGCTTCAAGATGCTGATCGCCGGCTTCGGTCCAGGCCAGCCATTGCTCCACCGTCTCGGCCGCACCGTTGGGATCGCGCAGTCGCGTCCACCAGTCCGCCGCCGCATGCAGCGTGCTGGCGTCCAGCGTTTTTGGGCTTTGGCTGTTCTTATCAAGCATGTCGGCCATCATGGCATCCCCGGTTCGTCGACCCGCGCGCGGCAATGCGCCAGCGCGTTGGAGACGTGATAGCGCACCATGCGCTCACTGATTTTCATGGCTTGCGCCACCACGCTGAAATCGCGCCCCTCGATCATATGCATCACAAAAGCCCGGCTGGTCTTCGCTGGCAGCTCACGCAGCGCCTTGCGCAGATCACGCATTTGCTCGATGCGTAGTCGATCGACGGCCAGGTTCGCCGCGATCCGAAAAAGGTAGGCACGCAATGAGCCGACCTGTTCGGGCTGCTCCAGGGTGAAGATGCGCATATAGGCTTCTTGCGCCAGTTCCTGTGCGTCGGACAGTGAGTTGAGCCGGCATTGCAGGTAGGCGATCAAGGCGCGATTGTGCTCGCGGAACAGCTCCGACACCTGCGCGGCATGCGCCGGTGTCGCCACCGTATCCAGGCTGACCTCAGGGGATTCACCTAGCTTGTCCACAACGCTATCCGGCGATCACTTTGATATGGCTGAGTTTGATCTGAGTGACTCAGATCCGAGTGATCCAATTCTAACGCTTGCTTTGGCGCCGTTCTGGCTGTCCAGGCGGGGAAGGCCCCCAACGCATCGGCCAGCAGTTGCTCAGCCCCGAGCCGCAACGCCTCGCGCCGACGAAAAGCCGAGCGATGGTTGCTGGCAACATCCGCCTCGGATTTGCGCGACGGCTCTTGCGGAAGAATGAACCAGCCGTTGCCGACCCGGCGCCCGCCCTGCTCCTGCCAGAAGCCGTCGTAATCGGCCTGGAAGCGGCTACGCACCGCGCGCAAGGGATGGGCGGCATTGCTTACCGCCCATACGCGCTTGATCCCGTACTGCCGGGCAAAGGCATACACAAGGGACAGCAACAGCTGCTTTGGCCGCATGCCGTACAAATTGCGGGTGAGATTGCGCACGACGTCTTTGGCCTGCTCGCCGGCCGGCCCCTGGATGCAGCCGATGGCCACGGTCGGCCAATAATCAATCACGCTCATGCTGGCGCGGTAAAGCAACTGGTCGTCCGCAGCGCGAAGCTCAATGTTTAACTCGCCCTCGCTACCCATCAAGATCGGCGGCCGCAGGCAAATCCGCAGCGGGCTGCCATCTTTCAGGGTCAGCGTACCCAGGGTGGCGTTTCCGTCGACGTAAATGGCCTTGAACAGCGCCGGCGGCAACCGGGTGAGGGTGAAGCGATAGTGACGCTGAATGCTCAACAGCCGCGCCCGGCGATTCCAGTGCACGTTGATATAACGATGAAAATGGCGCTCCAGCACGCGGGGGTCGCGCTGGCGGTACTCGCACATTGGCGGATTGCGATAGACAAAACCCAGAAAACGGCCATGCCGCAAGGGCATACCCAGCGCGCGCACCGCATATTTGGCGGCTTTGATGCAGCGCTTGAGGGTACTGCCGCTCCAGTCGGTGCGACCGCGCAACGAGCCGAGGAAGTTCGCCATAACCCGCGGGCGATCCAGGCGGCCCAGGCTCTCAAGCTGCTCGGCGACGAACAAACGGAGCTTATCGAGCGTGCTCGAAGCGCTATCGGCACACTCATTGGCGGCAAAAAGGCCACCGATATGGAGCGCTTCGGCTCTAGGTTGGTTGTTCAGCTTGTTCAAAACGCGTGACCCGTATGAGTGCTATGTCCTCCTCCAAGACGTTTACGGATCGAAATTTTGAAATGGCGGGCCGATCTTTTTCTCAGGCACCCCCGCACGGCGCCGGTTATGGCGTCCCAGGCCAGTTCTCAAGCCAAACGCGGCATTGCCATCCGTGCAGCCCGATGCCGGCCCAAGCCGGCCCTCAGCGTGTGCGTCGATCGCGCCTGGCGAGGCGCCTTGCCGCAAAGGGCGTCGCATGCATCACGCGGTTTAGCGCCGTGTCGCCAGCACACCGTCCAGAGCTTGTTGCGCCTTGAAGCCGGCCTTCTCCAGACGCTTCATCACTTCGCGCGGAACGTCGCGGTCGCTGGTGAGCTTGTTCGGGCTACCGGTGTAGTGAAACAGGCGTCCGCCACGGCGAAGCACCCGGGCAAGTTGATCGTAAAACACCTGCGAATAGAGCTCACCGGCAATGCCGAAGCGCGGCGGGTCGTGCAGCAAGGCGTCGACCGAGGCGTCGGCAACCTGGGCAATAGCCTGTGACACGTCGGCATGGGTGAGTTGCAGGCGGCCGCCGCCAGCGGGTTCATCGGGGTCCGGCGACCATGGATTAAGCGTGCGCAACCACAACACATCCGGGTTTTTCTCGAACGAATGGATGCGCGCCACGCCAGCCTCCAGGCAGCAAGCCGCGAAATAGCCCAGGCCGCCGCAGGTATCGAGCAATACCTTGCCGCGCGGCTCGACCAGCGCCACCTTGCGGCGTGCATCCTCAAACGGCGAATCCTTCGCCGTGGGTAGCATCTTGATGCCGTCGATCTCGAAGGTAGGCGCCCCCCATTCCGTCGGCACCAGTTTGATCAACGACCCGGAAAAGCGCGACGCCGGTGCAAATTCATCGCCGTCCCAGTAGTAGATCGTGCGGTCTTTCAGCTTGTGCGGATAAGGATAGTGCTGCCCCCGCCATTGCCAGCTGTCCGCCTGCAACGACGCGTTGCCGTGTGAGCGGCCCAGATCCAGTGAGCCGACCCATTCGCCTGCACCAGCGTCGCGTGCGGCCAACAGCGGCTCGACCATGGTGCGCGTGATCAGCGGACCGGAATAATGCGACACGATGGGGAGTCTCCTGGCATAGCGGCGAAACGTAGGGAGATGGCCCAGACGGGAGGCACACCTCGGTAAAGCGCGGACGATCCCCCAGACCACGCCGAATGGTCAAGCACTAACCATGCACGAGCCCATTCAAACCATCAGCCTGATTCATCATCGCGGTGCTACCGCACGCTTGAAGCGCTAACGCAACGAAGGCCTTCCTGCTGGCAGCCGCCATGCCATCGCGCGCGCGATCGTTTGGCATGATCTGCATGCTTACCGTTGGTCGTTCGATCACCCACGCGACTCAGCCGATGGCCGCGAGCGCAGATACATCGCCTGCATCCAAGGTCATTCGACAGCCAGCCGCAAGTTTACAGGCGCAACAGCGACACCCTCGTCAATACGCCCTATCCACTGCGAGTCGGCTCGCCCGATTTGTGATTGGCGCACACATAAATTTGGCAAAGCATTGGAGATACTTCCTGGATGTCACACCCAGTGGCGACCATCGAGAGAAGCTTATGCTGCCCCCTATCCGCGACCTGGCCCCATGGTGCGAGGCCATGGATCGCGCTCCCCGCAAACAGCCAGTTCTACTTCAAACCGTCATAAAAGCAGCGCACCTGTGTGCCAGAAGCCGCGCATGGATGATGATCGGCGCGGCCCTGGTTGTGCTGCCGCTGTCGGCAATTGCCGGTGGTAACGGCGCAGCAACACCGTCGCCATTCATGCCGCAGCAGGCCGCTTCGTTCAATCAGTTTGGTGGCTCGTACAATCAGCTGGCGGTGGGCACGGCGTTGCAATCGCTGCCCGCTCGCAGTGCATTGCGCGCATCGCTGCTTAGTCAGCTCCCGGCCGACGGCGCCAGCGGCCGCGCCGAATACGACCGTCTTTCGGGCGAAATCCATGCCTCGGTCAGTACACAGATGATCGACGACAGCCACTTCGCGCGCGACGATGTGCTTGCCCGTCTCAGCCAAAGTTGCGGCGCGGACTGCGCCAATGGAAGCCACTTGTGGGCACTCACTTCGGCCGCGTGGAGCCGTCAAGGTAACGATGGCAACGCCGGTGCCGTAACGCGCGACATGGGCGGCGTGATGGGCGGTGTCGACACCCTGATTTTCGACAATGCCTGGCGCGTGGGCCTGCTCTTTGGCTATGCCCACTCAAACCTGGATGCGGATAGCCGCTACTCCACCGCCAGCACCCACGACACCACCTACGGTGCATACGCCGGCACGCAATGGGGCGCCTTGTCGCTCAAGCTGGGGGCGGCCTATGTACGCCACGATATTTCTGCGGATCGACTTATCCAGGCTCCCGGCATCGCCACCGGACACGCTCTGAGCAACTATTACGGCAACACCGCCCAGGTATTTGGCGAGCTGGGCTATCAACTGTCATGGGGCGCCACCGCGTGGCAGCCTTACCTGCAACTGGCCCAGGTGCACCAGAACGTCGAAGCGTTTCGCGAGGCCGGCAGCCTGGCAAACCTTTCCGGCCGCAGTCAGCAGGCCGACGTGACGTTCTCGACCTTGGGTGTGCACGTAACAGCCCATAGCTTTCAGCTGGGAACGGTGCCGGTATACGCACGGGCCGGTGTTGGCTGGCGTCACGCCATGGGCGATGTGGACCTGAATCACGACTTCGCCTTTCGCGATGGAAGCAGCTTCGGCGTGCGGGGCACCACCGTCAGCCGCGATATCGCCGTGGCCGATGTAGGCCTGGATTTCAGCCTGGCAGCGGATGCGATTTTCTCGCTGAGCTATAACGGCCAGGCCGGCAGCCAGCGCAGCACCGATCAAAGCCTGACCGCTGCGCTATCGATCCGGTTCTAATACCTGAGCAACCACACCAGCGCCGCCCCATCGGCGGCGCTGGCAGCAAGACCACTTCGTCGAAATCAGGGGCATGCTCGCAGCGCGTATCGATGTCTGTGCAAGGCCAGGAGCATGGCTTTAGATGGCGCCGGTCGGTCGATCGACGACGCCATCGACAAGCATGCATCGCTGCAACGGCCCCGGCGCTACCTGCAAATGTTTCCCCACACGACGGTATCTAGAATCGTGCCCTTGTCATCGGTCGTAATCTTCAGCACACAGCCATCGGTGTCACGCTTGTAATAACCCGTTGCCGCGTATTGATCCTGGTAGATCGGCACCGGAGCAATACCTGCGCCGCCTTGCGTAGTGCCGATAATTTCCGAGCCCACGTATGCCGAACCCGTCTTCACGAAGCTGCTCGTGTTGCTGGGCCGAAAATCGTTCCAGTCATATTCGGCCGAGGCACCGGGTATTTTTGAGAACAGCAACTGCTTGGGCAAGACCATTTGCGGCTTGCCGTAGTTGGCGATGGCAACCTGGATATTTTGGCCGATCAGCGTTCGCGCCTGCTTGGCGACGCCCGAATCAGCACCGGGTAACTGCGTCGCGCAACCCATCACAACGGCGCAAGAAAGCAAAATGACATATCTGATACAGCGGCGATCCAACATGCTCTGCTCCAATCCTGGGACTTCGACGATTTACCTGCATACAAAGACTCGCCCCTGGCCAATGGCGAACACCCTGGCCGGAGCAGCAACGCGATGAGTCGGTTTCTATTCGCAGTGGAGCCTCAAGGGAAGCCTCTGCATCGCCAAAGCATGCCGCAGGTGCCCGCCGACGATCAAGCAACGCGCCAGCACTCCGACAGCGGCCACGGCTTGATACTCGGCACCACGGCGCCTTGCATATGGCAAGAGTTTTTCAAGCGCCACAAATGAGCTGAAAGCCGAGATCATCCTCCTCACACAGCGGAGGACTTCGCTGGCGATTTATAGCTATGCCGCCGTGCGGGCAGGCATGCACGTCCTCGCTTTAAGCAAACCCGCGAGCAAAATGAATTTCCATCCATAGAAAAGCCGTCTCTCGATAGCGAGACGGCTTTACATCACTGGCGAATTGCTCGCATATGCAAAAGCGCCGAGGGGCTATACCCCTCGGCGCTCAGTTTCATGCAACGCAACAGCTTGTGCGCTTGAACGCTTAGTTCGACTCAGTGAACTGAATCGACGGCGTCGCTCCACCCGAAGCAGCGCATGCACCCAGGTTCAGATTATTGTATTCCCCAGTGGTGCCGCCGTTGGCCGGGCCCACGCAAGTCGGCGCATTGGTGCTTCCATCGTTCACCGAGAGCTTGACTGTCAGCGACGAGCCACTGTTGAAGTTTGCCGCGGCCGACTCCGAGCCGTCACCCACGATATTGAACTCCGACTGCATCCAGGTCGAGGCAATCTCAAGCGTGCTATCGCTCTGGCTAATCGCATAGGCGGTGGTGCCGTAGGTGAACGTCACCGTATCCAGCCCATTGGCAGAAGCCGTACCCGAGAGCTTCACCTTGGCGAGATTCGCGGCCAGAACATTGGGAACGGCTACCGCATCGCTATTGGTATAACAGCCATTGTATCCCTGGCTGAAACTGCCCCAGCCAGCGGGGCAAGTATCATTCGGGCCAATGAACAGCCAGTTCTGGATAAATGCCTGCGGATTGCCACCGCCATTATCCGTCGAGTAAATAAATTGCTGCCAGGTCGAGCAGGCGGCGTAACCGTTATCCGCGCAATACGGCGAGGTATTACCCAGTTGAACGACATCGTCGCTGATATTGGTATTGAGCTGCAGAGTATATTTATTTGCCCCATAGTTGCCTGACTCGGACTTCACGCCCTTCACCGTGGGAAAACTTCCCACCGCCGAGCTGGTCAGGTTCGCCGTCAAAGCGGAGTAATCATTGCCGGCACCGGCCTGGTTCGCAGTTTTACCCGTCATGGCCCTGCTGGCGATGCCGCCCATCACGCCTGGTTTGCCCAGGGTGGGCGGCGACGAGCGATATCCCGACACCTGGCCGCAGGTTTCTTTCTTCCAGATATGGTTGGGATAAGAAACACTCCAGCAGCCTGCTGCGGGTGGCCCGACCTGCTTGATGTTCTCGTGCCAGGACTGCAACGCCTGAGCCTGCGCTTGAACAGCGACTTCATTGCTTGCCTGCGCAGCAAAAGTAGCCGACAGCGGCATCATGCTCAGAAGCCCTGCAACGACTGCGACGTGGATCAAACTACGCACACCGAACTTGATTTTCGATTGCATGAATTCATTCTCCCGTTGATTTAGACCATTTCGGTTGGACTGATGAGTGCACCCCACTTCGGCACTCAGTAACAACTAACGCGAAACAACCCGCTTACCCCCCTATCTTTTTTCGTCACGCTTTAATCACTAATGTGAAAATGCTTTTGACATTTGACTCATCTTCTATGGCCTCAACGTTTTATCCGACCGCGTGACGATTTCATGTGATGCCAATGTTTTTTTTGCCACGCGCTTCACATACTCCCTCGCTTATTTCGCGATTTGCCGATCAGTCAACTGGTATGGATGAGATGAGCTTCACGTCATCTCATCGCGCGAGGCATAGGTGCTTCGTTGACCGAAGATCAGCCGCGAAAAAATAAACCTGGTGAAGGAACACGCGCGGCAGGACGACATCAGGTTGAATGCCTTGTTGATCAAGACATCTCGATTGAGACTTGCCTCAATCCATCGACACATGGGAACCGACCATCACTGAATCGAGTGAGGACTACACCTTCACGGCGTGAACAGCGACGAATAGAAGGGAACGACAGCCACGCAGCTGATGTGTACCAGCCATTTAGCCTGCGTGCCGGAACACTCACGTCGGGTCGATAGCAAATCCTATCGACCGATCATGGCCGGCAGTCGCAGCCGAATTATCGCGCCGCATGGAAGAATCCATTGAGGTGACTACTCAGCCGATAAAGGTGCCTCGCATGAAAAATGCAGGCATGCCAAACATCACTATGCCGTTTGGGCCAAAGCTACCAGCGAAGCATGCATATGGTGGGATATGCCCGGTGCTGAAGGCCGCGGAATTCAGCCCGTTCGATCTGCGGCCCTGGTGTGGCTTTTCCCGCGCGCACTTGAGCGACGCACCACCAACTTCACTGGCAGGATCGCGCTCTGCGCTGGTTCGTTGCGAATCAGGCGTAGCAGATTGCTCACCAGCATTTCGCCGGCCTGCTTGGTGTCTTGCACCACGGTGGTCAGGGGCGGGTTGACGAAACTGGCCATGGGAATGTCGTCGAAACCGGCCAGGGCGACATCTTGCGGCACGCTTAAACCATGCTCGCTCAATGCATGCATGGCGCCGATGGCAATCAAATCGCTGGCGGCGAATACCGCATCGAATTCCACATGCCGTTGCAATAGCGTTTGCATGGCTTCGTAACCGGAGCGTTCGGTGCTTTCCGCATTCACCTGCAGCATTTGCATAGCCGCGATAACGTTCGAAGAATTCCGGGTAATGACTCGACGCATCGCCGAGAAACGCGATCTGCCGGCAACCTTGTTCAAGCAGGTGCTCGGCGACCACCTGGCCACCATGAAAATTATCGCAGCCGATGGAAATATCCAGTTGATCGGGCAACACCGCACCCCAGCGGACGAAGCGTGTTTCTTGTGCGACTAGCTTGCCCAGCTTGTCGCAATAGGCCAGGTAATCGCCATAGCCAAGCAAGATGATGCCGTCGGCTTTTTTGCTATCGGCAAAATCGGCATGCCAATCGTGCGAAAACTGCTGAAACGAAATCAGCAAATCGTAATGCTGTTTTGCGCAGGCGCGGGTAATCGAACCAAGCATCGACAAGAAAAACGGATTGATATGCGACTCGTCGGCGGTGGGATCTTCAAAGAACAACAAAGCCAGCGTCCCCGAGTGCCGCTTACGCAGGTTCGATGCGTTCTTGTCGACTTTGTAATTGAGCTCATCCGCTGCCGCCTGCACCCGCCGCCGCGTTTCTTCGCTGACCTGCTGGCTGCCACGCAGTGCACGCGATACGGTGGCCTGGGAAACCCCGGCTCGGTCAGCAATATCGAAGGAGGTCGTTTTGCTCTTGATCCGCATATTGAACTGTGGTCTCTCCCCTGGCGTTGTCGCGATGGCCTTGGCTTGGCTGCCTTGGCTTTGGGAATGCTAGCGTGTTGTGGGGGATACGTCGCTTGGGTCGGGGGTGGCGTAGCTTTGTGCGTTTTGGTGGGCTGATTGGGGGGCGGGGCTGGCCGGGGGCGCTTGTTTGTGAGGAGGAGGGGAGCTGGTCGCCTGCGGCGGGTTTCGAACCCCTGCCGGGGTCCGAGTCACTTTCTCTTGCGTGGCCAAGAGAAAGTAACCCAAGAGAAGGCCATCCCCGCTTGTCGCCCTTCGGGTGCGTGAGGATTGGCCGGGCTTTTCGACAGGGCTCCTGCCCTGGCGAAAAGGACTCGGCGTCCATGCCGAGTCCCCTGCGGGCATTGTCGTCCAACCCTCACCGACGCACAGGGGCCCCTGACGTCAAGAGCAAAAGCTAAAGGCGACATCAAAAGCAGCGTGCGTTATTCGCGCTGATTCTCGACCTTGCGGCTTTTCCCCTCCCCCTACTTGTAGGGGGAGGCTGGGTGGGGGTGAGGGCTTGCGGCTAGATTGAACCCCTCCCCAACCCTCCCCTGCTAGCAGGGGAGGGAGTAGTGCCGCGGGTCGTGACGACACCGAACCTTTCATCATTCGGCGACTGCATGCAGTCGCACCCGAGTGCGCGCAGGACGCGCGCTGCTCTCGGGACCCCTATACCGCGGTGAGGCTGGGGCGACAGGCCCGCAGGGGCATCGACACGGATGTCGATGCCTTTTCGCCAGGGCAGGAAGCCCTGTCGAAAAGCCCGACCCAGCCTCACGCACTCGTAGGGCAGGATGCCCGTAGAGCGCGGTATGGGGGTGGCCTTTCTTTGGGTTACTTTTCTTTGGCCACGCAAAGAAAAGTGACTCGCCCTCCGGCAGGAGGGCGAAACCCGCCGCAGGCGACAATCCAGCCACACACCACCAAGCAAGCTCGCCGTAGGCGAACCACCTCGCCACACCACAACAAACCGCCTAACACCCGCCCAAACAAAATCAAAAAACTCAAACCGCCCCCGGCCCCAACGGCAACAACAAACTCACCCGCATTCCGCCATCCTCCCGATTCGCCAACGCAATACGCCCCCCATGCGCCTCGACAATCTCGCGTGCCAGCGCCAACCCCAGGCCCGTACCCGCCCGCTTCGTCGAATAAAACGGCAACAGCGCCTGAGCCAGCACCACCTCACTCATGCCCGGGCCACGATCGGCCACCTCAATACGCAGATCATGCCCAATGATCGCCAACGCCAAAGTCACGCCATCCTCGGCGCTGCCTGATTCGTGCGCGTTCTTGATCAGGTTGATCAGCACCTGCTCGATCTGCGCGGCATCGAACCAGCCGGGCTGTTCGGGCATGCTGCCGTGCAGGTGGTAGTGACAATGCAGCGCCAGTGCCTGCAGAAAAGACGGCCATTCGATACGTATCGGCTGCGGCGCCGGCAGCTTGGCAAAGCTGGCGTAGCCCGAGATAAAACCATGCAGGTGACGTGCGCGTTCGCCGATGGTGGCGAACACACCGGGCAGGCGCTCGATGTCGCCACGGCGTGCCAGCTCGGCACCGGAGTGTGCCAGCGAGGAAATCGGTGCCAGCGAATTATTCAGCTCATGGCTGATAACCCGGATCACCCGCTTCCAGGTCGCCACCTCTTGCCGCGACAACTCACGCGTCATGCGGCGGAACAATTGCAGGCGATGGGGCCTGCCCTGTAAGCGAAAGCTACGCTGGGATAGATGAAAGGTCTCTTCGCCGCCATCCATCTCCACGCTGAGCAAGGCATCCGCCGTGCTGCTTGCCGCGCGACGCAATGCTTCAGGCGCGTTCTCCAACACCGCGGCAAAACTCAGGCCGTGCAGGCTGCGCCCTTCGTTGAAAAGGTGGCGGGCGGCGATATTGGCATAGGCGACACGGTCACCGGCATCGGTCAGCACCAAGGCCACCGGCGTGTTTTGCACGACCGTGTCCAGCAGCAATTCGCGTTGCGCCAGATGCTGTCGCTGCTCTCGCAAGGTATGACCCAGCGCGTTATGCATGCGGATCAATTCACCCAGCTCATCGCGGCGATCCGCGGCGATGGAAAAACTGAAATCACCGTCACGATAACTGGCTACCGCGCCTTCCAAAGCGCGCAGCAGGCGGCTCAACGGCTGCATCACCTGATGAGCCAGCCAGAACGACAACGGCAGCAACAGCAACACGCACACACCCAGGCCGCCGTAAACGCCGAAAGGCGCCTTCGAAGGCACGTCCAGCGCCAGCGTTTTATGCAGCCATTGCAATACCTGCGGTAACGGCCATTGGGTAATCCCGACAAAAATCAGCGCGCCGGATACTCCGGCGACGCCGAGCAGCGCCGTCAGCCGCATCTGCAGCGTATTCAAACTAGCCGCCACGAGATCTGCCTGGCTGAAGTAGGCGTGGAAGCGGGTGACGGACCATGCACGGAGCGACTCCTAAAGACTCTGGATGGCTGGCATCTTCTACGCCAACTTGCCCGACAGCAACTGCCAACAGGCCCAGGCAACGCATCCAAGCGATACCTGGGCGCGCACCTCGTGGCGGTCACCCATGAAGCGATCAGCCTTGCACCACCAGCCCGTAGCGCTCCATCCGTCGATACAGCGCCTGCCGCGACAGGCCCAGCGCCTGGGCGGCACGACTGACTACCCCATCGGCCTTGTCCAGGGCGGCCTCTACCGATTCGCGGCTCGGCTCGTCGAGGTTACGCACGGCTGGCATGGCTTGCTGCGGCAGGTTGAGCAGCTCGGGCATGATGCGGCCATCGCCGGCCAGCAGCGCCGCGCGCTCGATCGCGTTTTTCAGCTCACGCACATTGCCCGGCCAGGCGTAGCCCAGCAAGGCTTCGCGAGCCGCATCGCTGAGCGCGGCGCGGCCGTTGAGAAAGTGCTCGGCCAGCGGCAGGATGTCGTCGCTGCGCTCGGCCAACGCAGGCAGGTTCACCTCGATCACATTGAGGCGGTAATACAGATCTTCGCGGAAGGTACCTGCGCGAATCATCGCCTTCAGGTCGGCATTGGTCGCGCTGAGCACGCGCACCTTGGCGTGTCGGGTACGACCCGAGCCCAGCCGTTCGAACTGGCCGGTTTCCAGCACGCGCAACAATTTCATCTGCCCGGACAATGGCAGGTTGCCGATTTCGTCGAGAAACAGCGTGCCGCCATCGGCCAATTCAAAACGGCCTTCGCGCGCCTTATTGGCGCCGGTATAGGCACCGGCCTCGGCACCGAACAACTCCGCCTCGATCAGTTCACCCGGCAGCGCACCGCAGTTCACCGCGATAAAGGCGCCGCGCTTGACCGGTGAATTGGCGTGGACGATCGCCGCGATGCGCTCTTTACCGGCGCCGTTTGGCCCGGTGATAAGCACCGGCACTTCCGAGCGCGCGACCTGGCAGGCCAGATCCAGCGTGCGTGCCATCGCCTCGGAGGCGAATACCAGGCCGTCGAGGTCATAGCGGCGCTGCAAATCTTCGCGGCGCTTGCGGCGCTCGTTGCGCGCGCGGCTGACTTCGCGCGTCGACTCGGACAACTCAAGCAGATTCTCGACCGTGGTCAATAGCTTGGTGTCATCCCAAGGCTTGGCCAGGTAATCGGCGGCGCCGGCCTTGACCAGCTCCACCGCGGTTTCCAGATGGGTCCAGGCCGTCAACAGGATCATCGGCAGATCGGCGTGGCGCTGGCGGATCGCGCGAAACAGCGCAATGCCCTCCTCGCCCGAGGTGGTATCGGCGGTGAAATTCATATCCTGAATCACCACATCGATGCGCTCGCGCTCCAGCAGCTCCATCCCCTGCTCCGGGGTCAGCGCGACCAGCGCACGGATATCGCGCAGGGATAACGCCAGCGACAGCGCCTCCCCCACGGCTGGGTTGTCATCGATGACTAGAACGGTACGCATTTTTTTTCTACACATGTCGACATGGATGCAGCTCCACGCCAGAAGGTTGCCATGAATGTGATGATTCGTCGCCGATAAATCTTCGCCGCCTCGAACTCAATGGGCATGAGGCAGCTCGGGCGGGGCCGGCGGAACAGGCGGCGACGGGGGTTCCGGCGGTACCAGCCGGGCGTAATCGGCGGCGGCCACACGGATCGTCTGCCTGTCCGTGCCACGTCGCAGGGTCAATGCGACCATCGCTGGCGCACTCGCTTTGAGGCGCTCCAGCAACTCACCGACATGCTTTACCGGCTGCTCATTCACCGCCTCGATCACATCGCCCTTTTGCAAGCCCCACAGGGGCTCTGGCCGGGTCCGGGTCACCGTGATCCCGGCGCCCTGCGCCGAGTCCATGGTCAGCACCTGACCATTACTGCGCCAGTTCATGCTGTCGCCGCTATCGCCGACATAGTTGAACCAGTCACCAGCCATGGCGATGGCCGGCATGATCATCGCCACGCCAAGCACGAGTTTCAGCCCTGCAAACGTGAATTGCCGCATATCGTCCCCCTGACAAGTTCTTGCACCCGTCGCTCATGCAACGGGTGCGTGAGGCTCAATGAACCGCTGCCGTCGCCAGTGCCTTCTTGTCGGCGCCGCCCTTATCCGCCATGTCTTTACTTAGCTGTGTCCTTATTCACCTTGGATGCGGCGATCCACTGGTTCACGCGTGTTTCGAGCACATCCAGCGGCAACGCACCGCCACCGAGAATCTCGTCATGAAAGGCGCGGATGTCAAAGCGCTCACCCAGCTCCTTCTTCGCCCTCTCACGCAGCTCAAGAATTTTCAGCTGACCCATTTTGTACGCCAGTGCCTGGCCGGGCCAGGAAATATAACGGTCGGTCTCGGCCTGCAGATCGGGCTCGTCCTGGCTGGAATGGGTGTGGAAGAAATCCACCATCTGCTGGCGTGTCCAATGCTTGTAGTGCACCCCGGTATCGAGCACCAGACGGTCGGCACGCAGCAACTCATCGGACAGACGACCGTAGTCGGACAGCGGGTCTTTGTAGAAACCGATGTCCTTGCCCAGACGCTCGGCGTACAGCGCCCAGCCTTCGATATACGCGGTGTAGCCGGCCTGCTGACGGAACGGCGGCAACGCAGGCAGCGTTTGCGCAATCGAGATCTGCATATGGTGGCCGGGAATCGCCTCGTGATACGCCGTCGACTCAATCGTCAAGGTGGTGCGATTGGCGAAATCGCCGGTGTTGATGAATACCTGCCCCGCGCGTGAGCCATCGGGGGTACCCTGGTGATACTCCGCCGCCGAGGCTTCTTTCTCGCGATAGGCTTCGTCCTGCACCACTTCGACCTTGGTCTTCGGCAGCAGGCCGAACAGCTTCGGCAACTCCGGCTGCATCTGCGCGATAAAGCCGCGATAGCGGTTAAGCAGATCCTCACGCGAGCTGGGGTGCAGCTTGGGGTTTTCTTTCATCGCCGCACGAAAACCAGCCAGATCGGCATAACCCTGCGCCTTGGCGATCGCGGTCATTTCTGTTTCGATGCGCTTGACCTCGGCCAGGCCCAACGCGTGAATGCGTGCCGGGCTTTCGGTCGTGGTGGTCATCTGCTCAACCTGAAAGCGATAGATCGCGTCGCCATTCGGCAACTGCCATATACCCGGCTGAGCGCGCCCGTGCGGGGCGTAATCCTTGGCGACAAACTCACCCAGCTTGCGATAGGCCGGACGCACTTCGTTGTCGATGGCGGCGATGATCGCCTCGCGCAAACGCTTGCGATCGGCCTCGGGCATGTTGTCGGGAAAATGCTTCAGCGGCTCGGCAAACGCATTCTCGGCGCCGGCGGGCTTGGCGATGTTGTCGATCTGCACCACGACTTTTTCCAGCAGGAATTTCGGCGGCATCAAGCCGTCGCGCAAACCCTGCTGCGCCATCGCCGTGGATTGCTCCAGCACCTTGGGCACCGCGTGCAGGCGCTGCAGGTAGTCCTCATACTGTTTGGCATTGTCGAAGGGAATCGAGCTGATTAACTCCGGCAGTTGCAGATGTATGCCACTCATCTGATCCAGCGGCATCTCGTAAAGTTTGAGGTCGACACCGCGCAAATTGTCTTTCAGCTGGCGCACCATCAACTGCTGATTGAGCGCGTCGTCGCTGGAAAAACCGCGCGTATCGATGGCTTCGAAACGCTTGAGAAAATCAGCAGTGACTTTGCGCTCGCTCTGCACATGCGCCAGCGAGGCATCGCTCCAGCGGTCGTTGTAGCGCAGGTCGCCCAAGGTGGTGGCGAACTCCGGCGAATTTTCCAGGTTGTGCTGCCACTGCTCAGCAAGCAATGCATTGAGCGCCTTGACCCGGGTTGCCACATCCACCTGCGGCGCTACAGGTGCTGTCTGCGCGACGGCAGCCAGGCTCACAGAACCCAACAAGCTCGCACAAATCAGCGTCGATAAAATCTTCATGTTGCCCCTTCAATGCATGGGTTCGGAAATCTCGATCAAATTCAGATCGGGATCGCGAACGTAAATGGAACGAATTTTCTGTGTCGCTCCGGTGCGTGGCACCGGGCCTTCGACGATAGGCCAGCCACAGCCTTGTATATGCGCAATAACCTGCTCCAGCGGTACTGCCGCCATAAAGCACAAGTCCAGCGCACCGGGCACCGGCAAATGCGCGCAGGGCTGAAACTCATTTGCAGCACATCGACATAGAAGCGCTTGGTCGCCTCGACATCGACGCAGGTCAAGACGAGGTGATCCAGATGATCGATAAGAGACATGGCACTCCCGGTCGAGACATGGCACCCATAGGCAAGTCGCAGATCATGCCAGCAGACGACCGGGTAAGGACACTGCCCTTTGCCATGCCCGCCATCCCTGCCGGCAGGGATCGGCGCCGGCGCTTCAGGCCGCACGCGTCGCCACTACCGGAGGCACCGCCGCCGCGCGCATGGCCGGGCCAAGCACCGCCAGTTGGCCCAGGCTCCATAACACCAACGCACCGATGGGCAGGTAGATCAGCGGCAGGCGCGGCAGTTCATAAAAGCGCATCAGCATCAGGTTCAAGCCAAAGGCCAACACCATGCCCAGGCCAATACCGCCACTGACGATGAGAAAATTCTCCACCTGGAAATAACTGAGGATATCGCGCCGGCGGGCGCCGATGGCGCGGCGGATGCCAATCTGCTTGCGCCGCTGCTGCACCCAGAAACTGGCCAGCCCGACAATCCCCAGGGCGGTCACCAGCAACAGCGCAAGAATCACCCCCACCAGCATGCCGGCCATGGCGCGGTCCTGGCGAAAGCGCAGCTCGCGCAACTCACTCAAGCTGCGGCTACTTTCTTGATCAAGTACGACCTCGGGGGCAATTTTCGCCACCGCGGCCCGCGCATCGCGCAAGACCCGTGGCAATACCTGTGGATCGGCGCGTAGCAAGTAGACACCGGCGAACTTAGGCCCCGGCTGAGCCGGTGCAAATACCGTCCACTCGGCTGCAGCCACGCCGCTCCCAGCCGGATCGGGCCGCACCAGGTTGGCGACGATACCGACCACGCGGAAGTGCAGCTTACCGGTCCAGAACTCCTTGCCCAAGGGGTCGGCACCTGGCCATAAATGTTCGGCCAGCGCGTGCGATATCAGCACCGAAGCATCCTCAGGCACGAAGCTGTTCAATGGCCGGTAATCTTCGGGCTGCAAGGTTTGCCCGGCGATCAGGCGTAATCCGAAAGCTTGCAGGCTGCCCGGCCCGCCGACGTAGAAATCGACCACGGCATTGGCTTTTCCGCTCGCCGGATCGGTGGTGATGCCTGCCGTACCGGCGTGCTCACCAAACGGCACCGCGTTGACCACACTGACCGACTGCATGCCCGGAATCGTGCGTAAGCCGGCCAGCACACGGGCATTGAGGTCGACCGCTTGCGATTGCTCAAAGCCCGCCAGCTTGACCACGGCCAGTGACGCATCGTCGACGCCGCTGTAAATGTGCATCAACTGCACGCGGTTGTAGATCAGGAAACAGGCATTGCAAAGCACCGCGCAGGCGAACGCGATCTCCAGCCCGATCAATAAGGTGGCGAGACGGTGCCGACTCAGCGCGGCGAGAATAGGACGGATCTGCATGGGTGCTCCTTAAAGCCTGTTCACGATCTCTGCGTGGCTCGCGCCACGGGCTGTTTGCCGGCACGACAAGAAAGAACGAAGAGGTGTACGTCGGTACACGACCGAGAGATGGCACGGTCGCGCGGACAAATAGACGCGGTTCGAAAGGTTGAGCTGCTGTGACCACCGTGCGCCTGTGCCATGCACTCCAGCCCGGCGGCCACAGCAACTCAACGCGAGACACTCAGAGATCATGAATCGGTTCTCACAGTGTCTTTAGTTGCAGACCGAGGGGAATCCTGCTGGCACGCAACGCGGGCAAGGCCGCCGCCAGCAGGCTGGAAAAAATCGCCAAGACAAAGGTGATCAGAAACATCGCAATGTCCAGATGTGCCAGGTCGGCATACGCCGCAGGCTGCTGCCGCACCAACCACAGCCCCAGCAGGGTGAACAACCAGCCGCCGATGCCACCCAGCAAACCAATCATCCCGGCCTCGACCAGGCATTGCGCGAACACCGCGCCACGGGTGGCCCCCAAGGCGCGACGCACGCCGATCTCGCCGCTGCGGCGCAAGAATTTGGCCAACAGCAGGCCAACCGTGTTGAACAAACAGATGGCCAGAAAGGCAAAGGACAACCAGGTTTGCAAACGCACGTCGCTCGGCACGACCTGGTTGTATTCAAGCCATTGCATCAGGTTGCGCAGACGGGTGTTGTCAGCATGGGTGAATCGTCCCAGTGTTTTTTGCTGCGCGGCATAGTCGGCCAGAAAGCGGGCATAAGCGTCGACCTTGGCAGGGTCGCGCAACTCGACCCACATCGTTATCCAGATACACGGGGCGTTTTCCAGCTTGCCGTAGTCCTCAGGCACAATCCAGCAATTGAACACCCCAAAACTACCTGCATTGATCTCCATCCCACTGAAGAACGGAAGATAAAGATCTTCGGGCTTGGCATAGAAATCAGCCGTGTTTCCATGCGCGAAGCGTCCGCCGGCAACGGCATAAAACTGCGGCGAGGGCCGCCACGGTTTCAGCACCCCGACAATGCGTACATCGGTGTCGCGCAAACGCAGCGTGCGGCCTACGCTATTGGCACCGCCAAACAGCTTGTCGTTGAGATGGGCTGAAATCACCACCACGCGCGCCCGATTTTCATCGTCGCTCGGCTGCCATGGGCCACCGTACTGAAACGGCACATCGAACATCGGAAAAAAATCGGTGGTGGTGGACAAGCTATGCGTGATCAACACGGGCAGATTCAAATCGGGCACGCGTAGCCTGACGTCGCTCTGCGCCAGCAAAGCTTGCCGATCGGCTCGCTGCGCGCGCCATAAATCGACCGCCGAGTGGTAATCCATCATGTCGCCCGGTTCGCGATGTTCGGCGCGCGATGTATCCGGATCGACCTGTGGATAGAACAGCATGCTGCTGCGAGCGGGAATAGGATCGCCCGAGAGCAGATGCATCACGGTCAGTGTCGTCATGCTGGTGCCAATGCCTACCGCGATCGCCAATACCATCAGCGCGGTAAGCACTTTGTTGCGCTTGAGACTACGCAACGCCAGATCCAAGTAATAACCAAACATATTCTCAACTCCGTCATCTGCTCTACGCACAGCTACCGTTGGCCCGAGCCCCGTCTCGCACAACCGCTTCGCGCAGGTTGCATTGCGTGACGCTGGGTTGCCTAGGCCGCTGCCACAAACGCACCCTTACACCGAACGTGTCGCCACGATCGGCGGCACCATCGACGCACGCCGGGCCGGAACGAATACCGCGGCCTGCCCTAGCAGCAACACCGCGGCCACCCCCAGCCACAAGTAACTCATCGGCATGCGTGCCATCTCGAAGCGCTGGATCAACAAGAGGTTGAGGGCCAACGCGAGCACCGTGCCGACGATCGCCCCACCGCCGGCGATCAATAAATTTTCGGTCTGGAAATAACGCAAGATATCGACGCGCCGCGCACCCACTGCGCGCCGTATCCCGATCTGGTGCTGGCGCTGACCGACCCAGAAACTGGTCAGCCCAACAATGCCTGCCGCCGTAACGCCAAGCAGGATGACGCACACCACGCCCATCAGAATCGCCATGCCGATATCGTCACGGTAGGCACGGGCGCGAATCGCCGCAAACGACTGCGACGGTGTTCTGATATCCGCAAACACGCGTAGTGGATTGACCTGATAAAGCGCGGCAGGCGCCGCCCGCATCGCTGCCTGCAGACGTCCCGGTTTGGCACGCACCGCATAGAACGCGAAGAAGCCCTCGCGCTGAATCGGCAGCAGCACCGAGTTATAGGCAAAGGTCTCCGTCCAGCGGTTGATTCCTGGTACCTGCAGCTGCTCTACCACGCCGATGATCGTGATGGGCTTGGGAGTGCCGGCCAGATAAACCACTTTGCCTACCGCATCGCCGTGCGGGAAAAGCAAGTCGGCAAGTGCCTTGGTCACGATGACGACCGGTGGTTGGCGGATATCGCGCAAACCCTGATGCAGGATATCCGCGTGGCTGAACGCGCGTCCCGCCAGCAAGCGCAAACCCAAGGTAGGCAATAACTGTTCATCACCTAGATAAAAGCTCACTCGCGCCGTCTGTTGCGGCTGATCCGGATCCAGGCGAATGCCTTCGTTCCAGCTGCTGTCGAGCAAGGGCATGCTGGTGGTCGGCGCCACTGACTCCACGTCCGGCAATTGACGCAACGCGGCCAGGTCCTCCTGCTGCATGGCGCCTAGTTTTTGCGCACTACCCTCAAGCTCTTCGTTCGGCGCGTTGACCCAGGCCTGCTGGATCAGAAACAGATCGCGCTCGACAATGCCGGTAGGCCGGTTCATGCGCTCGATGCGCTCGCCGATGATAAATACCGCGTTGCAGACAATCGCCAGGGTCAACGCGATCTGCAAGCCGATCAACACCACGCCGGCTTTATGTCGACGCAAGGCCCGGAGAATGGGAGATATGCTCATGGTCAGGCCCCGGATCAGTTTGACTTGAGCTGCCAGGCGGGTTGCACCCGCGCGGCACGAAAAGTCGGATAAACACCGGCGAGTAAGGTCACGCCTACCGCCAGCACCATGGTGATCCCCAGCAGCGACCAGTCCAGCCGAGCCAGTGCGGCGATTTCTGGGCGAAACACCCAACCCACACTCATCACCCCAACCCCCGTCAGCAAAAGCCCCAGCGCGCCGCCCGCCGCGCCGATCATTCCCGCCTCCATCAGAAACTGTGCATACAGGGCACGGCGCGGCGCACCCAGGGCGCGACGTACACCGATCTCACCACTGCGGCGCAGAAACTTGGCCAGCATCAGGCCCACGGTATTGACCAGGCACACCACCAGCAGACCCAGGGCGACCAAGAGCGAGATACGCGTGTCGCTGGGCACCACGCCTTGATGATCGAGCACCGCCGGCACGTCGCGCAAAAGGTTGTTCGGCGCCCAGTGAAAGCGTCCCGCCCGTTGCTGTTCGCGTGCGTAACCATCGAGGTATTGCCGATACTGGCTTACCGCCGCGGAGCTATCCAAGAGCGCCATGTAGGAAATCCAGACGCAGCTCGATTGCTGCAGGCCGATAAAGCCCGGACCGGTTCTCGGCTCGTGGCAGTTGGTATTGCCGCTGTTATAGATACCCGCCGCAATACCGCGTTCAAAGGGAATGAAAACACTTTCGCCGATGGCATTGAAGTTGGCGCTGGAGGCCAGGTCATAGAACCGCGGCTGCGGATTCCAGGAATCCATGACACCGACCACGCGATAGTCTTTGCCATCCATGCTCAGGCTCCTGCCCACGCTGTTTGCGCCATCGAACAGTTTTTGATTGAGCTCGCCGCTGATGACCACCACCGGCGCTTGATGCGCATCGTCATCGGCGCTCCAACCCGAGCCGTACAGAAACGGCACGTCGAGCATGGGAAAGAACTCGCCATAGACCGCGTGGCCAGAGACATTGATCGGATGTTGTCCCGCCTGCCCGGGCACCAGCGAAGGCGATATGCGATACATCGCCGACTGCAACTTGGCGCGATGCGCATGCACCAAGGCCATGGCATCGGTATAGGTCAGCGCATCCGGTGGCTCGCCATTGCTGTCTCGGCTCGACGGCCCCCAGGCGTCGATCTGCGGCACGAACAATTGCGACGATTTCCACGGAATCGGATCGCCGGAGACCGCGCGAAATACCGAATACGTCGTCATCGATGCGGCCACGCCGAAACCAATCGCAAGCACCATCAGCACCGTCAGCCCCGGGCTGCGACGCAAGCTGCGCCAGGCAAGATCGATGTAATAACCCAACATGTAGTAACCCAACATGCATGTCCCCTAAAGTTTTCTCCTCGGCTTGATCGGCAAAGCCGAGGTTGGCAGAGCTGGGGCCTACCCTGAGGTTGGCCCTCCCTGGCTCCTCCCCTGCCGACAAGGGAGGAGCTAAGCCGCTCGTTACACCGATCGCGTAGCAACCACCGGCGGCACCGCTGCCGCACGCAGCGCCGGGCCGAGCACGGCGGCTTGACCAATCAGCCACAGCACCACGGCGCCCATCGGCAAGTACATCATCGGCAGGCGCGGCAGTTCGTAATGCACCATCAGCAGCAGGTTGACGCCGTAGGCCATCGCCATGCCCAACACAATGCCGATCGTGGCGAGCAGAAAGTTCTCGGTCTGGAAGTAGCGAAGAATGTGCCTGCGGGTCGCCCCCAGGGCACGCCGCACACCGATCTGCCGACGCCGCTGCGCTACCCAGAAACTGCCCAGGCCGACAATGCCCAGCGCGGTGACCACCAGCAGCGCCACGCATACGCCCAACAGCAAACCGGCCATGGCGCGGTCATTCTGGAAAAATTTCTCGCGAACCTGATCCCAGGTTTGTTTTTTCAATACCACGCGTTTGGGGTCGAGTTGTTTGAGCTTGGCCAGTGCGGCAGCCAGCACACGCTCGCGATTTTCCGGCGCGGTACGTATCACATAGCGACCGGCAGCCATGCGAATGGGAAAGGCCATGCTGTATTCGGCCACCGCGTTATCGCTGAATGACGGCCTGACCAGATGGGCGACCACCCCCACCACCGTAATGGGAATGTTGTCGCCCATGAACAATTCTTTGCCCAGCGGCGACACGCCTGGCCAGAGTCGGTCGGCCATAGCCTGGGTGACCACGGCCACCTTGGGCATGTTCTTGGTATCGCTGGTGCTGCCGGCCTTGACCACGGCATCGAAATCGTAAAAATCATCATGCAAAAGACTGCGTCCGGCAACCAGCTGGGTGCCCAGCGTTTCCAGCATGTTCTCGCCGTAATAGGTGGTGGCATTGAGCGTGGATTCTTTCTGGTCGCGGGCAATCTTGATGCCAGCGTTCCAGGAGCTGCCACCCAAGGGAAGCTGATTGCTCGAAGCCACCGCGGTAACACCGGGGATCTGCCGCAAGGCCGCCAAATCCTCATTCATTCGCGGCACGCTGTCGGTCGTGGCGCTGATCGGCGAGATCTGAATATCGATCAATTCATGCTCGGCCACACCGCTAAGCATATGGATGCGATCAATCCGCTGGGTGATCAGAAACACCGCATTGCAAACGATGGCGCAAGTCAGGGCGACTTCCAGGATCACCAGCAAGGCAGTGATCTTGTGACGGCGCAGGGCTGAGAAAATCGGCAGGATGTCCATGTCAGTTGCTCTTCAATTGCAAGGCAGGAGTGATCTGGCAGGCGCGCCAGGCCGGCAAAAGACCCGCGAGCAGCGTGGCGCCCACGGCCAGCAGAAAGGTGATCAACAGCATCGATGCATCGAGGTGCGCCAGTTGGGCGTAATCCGATGGTTGGTGGCGCACCAGCCACAAGCCGAGCAGCGCCAGCAACAAGCCGCCCAGGCCGCCGCTCAAACCGATCACCCCCGATTCCACCAGCAGCTGCGCAAATAGCGCCCTGCGTGAAGCTCCCAAGGCCCGTCGCACGCCCAACTCCGCCGAGCGGCGCATGAATTTGGCCAGCATCAAGCCCACCGTATTGACCAGGCAAACCAGCAGGAAGCCGAAGGCCAGGAAGGCCTGCAAGCGCACGTCACCCGGCACGACCTTATTGATATCCATCCATTGCATCAGGCTGGGCAATCGCACATTTGGCGGCCGTTGAAAACGTCCCAGCGCTTTCTGCTCTTGCGAGTAATGCGTCAGGTATTCCTCATAGGCAGCCGCCTTGGCCGGGCTGTTCAGCTGTACCCAGAATTGCAGCCAGACGCAGGTTGAGGTTTCGAGATGATCATCATCGCTGCCGCCCTTGCCCCAGCAGTTCATCGAGCCGTTATGCTCAAAGCGCAAATCACGCGAGGTGCTCAATGGCACGAACACTTGCTCGCTGTCGGAGTAGTTGCCCATGTTCAAATCATAAAAGTGTGGATTAGGCCGCCAATCGTCGAGTACGCCGACAATGCGAAACGCGGTGTCCTGCATGCGCAAGACCTGACCGGTGCTGTCCTTGTCCCCATACAGCTTGGCGTTGAGTTCGCGGCCGATGACGACCACACGCGCCTTGCTGTTGTCCTCGGCTTCACTCCATGGACGTCCATACAGAAATGGCGCGTTGAACATGGGAAAGAAATCGGCTGAGGTAAAACGCGCATCGGCGAAAAACGGATCCATGCCCGACTGATCCGGTTGTATCGGCACATCGCCACCACTCATCAGCGCTTGCCGGTCGCCGCGCTTGGACTTCAGCAGATTCATGCCGTCGATCCAGGTCACCTGCTCCATCGGCATCTTGCCGGGCACATAGCCGTCGCTATCTCTGGGGTCGAGCTGCGGATAAAACAGCGTGGCGCTCTTGCCCGGCAACGGGTCGCCGGAAAGAACATGCAGCACGGTCAAGGTGGTCATGCTTGCGCCGATGCCCAACGCAATCGCCACCACCATCAAGGCGGTGAGCATCTTGTTGCGCCTGAGACTTCGCAGCGCCAAATCCAAGTAATAACCAAACATGTGCACTCCCCTATGTCTTCCCTTGTCGCCAAGGGCGCGAGCAAGAAACTAAACCGGCCGGGTGGCCTCCACCGGCGATACCCGTGCAGCACGCATGGCTGGCGCAAACACCGCGCACTGGCCGAGCACGAGCAGGATCAACGCCCCAATCAATACGTAAATCATCGACAGGTGGTGCATTTCGAAGCGGATCACCAGCCACAGATTCATCGCGATGGCGAGCAGCACGCCGAGGAAAACACCGCCACTGCTGATCAGAAAATTCTCGGTCATGAAGTAGCTGAGAATGTCTCCGCGGGTGGCGCCCAATGCCCGGCGCACGCCGATCTGGCGTCGCCGCTGGCCGACCCAGAAACTGGTCAGGCCGACGATGCCGGCGGCGGTGATCGCCAGCAGCACCACGCTGACGATGCCCATCAAGATCGCCATGCCGCGATCGCTTTCATAGGCCTTGGCGCGCACGTCGGCAAAACTTTTCACGCCGTCCTTGTCGCTGATGATGCGCTTATAACTTTGCGCGAGCAGCGCTGGTTTTGCGGCGTGCATGGCCGCTTCGAGCTGCCCGGGCCGTGCGCGCACCAGATAAAACGTTTCTTGTGGCGAGGTCAGCCGCATCGGCACCAAGGTCGATCGGTGGGCGAAGTCGTCGGCCCAGCGCGACACCACTTGCGCCTGCAGTTGATCGACAATGCCGATGACCGTGGTCGGACTGCTCATCAGATAAATCGTCTTGCCCAGTGCCGCATTGCCTTGACCATTCGGCAGCGGGAACAGCTTCTCGGCCAGCGCGCGGGTAATGATGACTACCGACGGCGTCAACGTATCGCGGGTATTCATATGGCCAATTTCATCGGCGCGAAAATTGCGCCCGGCCACCAGCTTCAGGTCCAGGGTCGACAGAAACTGCTCATCGGCGAAGTAAATCGTCGATCCGGACGTGACCTGTGGCTGATCGGGATTCAGCTTGATGCCATCGTCCCAACCACCGCCGCTAAGCGGATACGAGTTGCTGGCGGTTGCATCCTGCACGCTGGATATTTGCCGCAAGGCATTCAGGTCGGCGCGCATCTTGGCGTCCAGCTCTTCGGGTGACGGCTTGCCTACCCATTGGTTTTCGATCACGAAAAGATGAGCTTCGTCGACACCGCTGGACTCGGACAAATGCGCCACGCGCTGCTGAATGATGAATAGCGCATTGCAGACAATCGCCAGGGTCAGCGCGATTTGTATGGCGATCAACGCGGTACCGGCTTTGTGCTTGCGTAGCGCGGTCAGAATGGGTTTGATCTGCATGATGGGCCGCTCCCTTAATTCGACTTGAGCTGCCAGGCGGGCTGCACTTGCGCGGCCCGCCAGGTCGGATAAAACGCCGCCAGCACGGTGGCCCCGATAGCGACCAGCAAGGTCAGCACCACCAGCGTCGCATCCAGATGCGCCAGCCGCGCGATCTGCGGCTCGAACACCATGCCCGCCCCCAACATGCCCAGACCGGTGAAGAACAAACCCAGGATGCCCCCGGCCAAGCCCACCATGCCGGCCTCGGCCAAGAACTGCCGGTAGATATCGGCACGCGATGCACCCAGTGCGCGGCGCACGCCGATCTCCGGTGCGCGGCGCATGAACTTGGCCATGCTGGAAATCAAGCCACTCGTTGACATTGCGCAGGCGCACATTCGGCGCCCAGTTGAAACGCCCGGCATGTTGCCGCTCTTGCGCATAGGCATGCAGAAACTGCAGGTAGTTATCGGCATCGGCCTTGCTGTCCAGCTGTACCCAGGGGCTGATCCACACACACTCGCCATGCAACCAGCCGTCCCAGCCGCTACCGCCACGACGATTGCCGCTGCCGCAGCTGTTGCTGCCGCTGGTCTCCATCTTCAGATCGATGGCATGGGTAAAGGGAATGTAGATTCCCGACGTATCGACAAACGCATTGCCGCTGAACATATCGAAGAAACGCGGCTTGGGATTCCATTGCTCGGTCACCCCGACGATGCGATACACCTGCTCTTCCAGCACGATGTCGCGACCCACGCTATTGGCCCCGGCGAATAGCTTTTGATTGAGCTCGCGGCTGATCACCGCGACGGCGGCATGCTTGTCATCCTCTTGCGCGCCCCAGCCTTGGCCGTACTGAAAGGGCACATCGAACATCGCAAAGAAATCAGCGTAGGTGGCATAACCGTTCGCCTTGAATGGCAGGCTATGAGCGCTGCCCGAGCGCCCCTCATCGGGCGTCACCGACATCTGCACTGGGAACAACATCGTTTGCCGCTTCGCCTTATGCGCCTGCATCAGGGCTACTGCATCGGTGTAGGGCAACGCCGCCGGGGGCTCGCCCTTGCGATTGTATTGCGGCCCCCAGTTGTCAACTTGGGGCACGAACAACTGCGACGACTTCTCTGGAATCGGGTCACCCGATACCGCGCGAAACACCGAATAGGTCACCATCGATGCCGCCACGCCAAAGGCGATCGACATAATCATCAAGGCCGTCAGCAGCGGGTTGCGACGCAGGCTGAAGAAACCGAGCTGGGCATAGTGCAAGAACATGCTTTCCTCCGACGTGCCGCTTCCAGCCTGCCCTGGGGATGGGGCAGGCGAAGCCATGGGATTAAACCGAGCGGGTCGCCTCAACCGGCGGTACGCGTGCTGCGCGCATGGCCGGTGCCAGCACCGAGCCCTGGCCGAGCAAGAGCAAAACGATCACCCCGGTAATGACGTACAGCGGCGATAGCCTGGCCATCTCGAACTGCTTCATCAGCCACAGATTCATGCCCATCGCCAACAACGCGCCGACCAGCACACCGCCCAGGCCAATCAACAGATTCTCGGTCAGGAAGTATGTGAGGATGTCGTTCTTGGTGGCGCCCAGGGCGCGTCGCACGCCGATCTGTTTGCGTCGCTGACCGACCCAGAAACTGGTCAGGCCGACGATGCCTGCGGCGGTAATCCCCAGCAGCACCACGCAGATGATGCCCATCAAGATCGCCATGCCGCGATCGCTCTTGTAGGCATCCTGGCGCACCATGGCAAAGCTGCGCACGCCGCGTTCGCTGGGTAGCACGCGCATCCGGTTGGCCTTGAACAAGGCCTCAGGCGCAGCTTTCAACACACTGGCGAGCTGCCCCGGTTTGCTGCGGATCAGATAGGTGGTGAAGTTACCGGTGAGCTGTACCGGCAATAGGGTGGAGTTGGCTTCGAAGTTATCGGCGAAGCCGCCCTTCCACGGCACCTGCAGCCGCTCGACGATACCGACCACGGTGCTGGGTGGCGTGCCATCAGACAGATAGATCTGCTTACCCAGCGCCGAGCTGCCCGGAAAAAGCTTGTCGGACAGCGCCTTGGTTACCATGACGGTCGGCGAGAACTGAAACTTCTTGGGATCGATGGCGACCACTTCGTCCGGCCGAAAATTGCGTCCGGCAATCAGCTTGGCCCCCATCGTGGCCAGCGCGTGATCGTCGACGAAATATTGCGTCGTTTGAGCTGCCGGCTTTTTCATCTCGGGATTGAGCCGGACGCCGGTCGACCAGCCGCCGCCACGCAACGGGTAGGAATTGGTCGCCAGCGCGTCCTGTACGCCGGGCAATTGGCGCAATACCTGGAGGTCGGCTTTGATCAACGGCTCGGATGCGTTTTCGTCGGACAAGCCGACCCACATGTTTTGTATCGCCATCAAATCGGTTTCGATCATGCCGGTGGAGCGTGAAATCCGCTCCACTCGCTGCTGAATGATGAACAAGGCATTGCAGACGATGGCCAGGGTCAGGGCGATCTGCAGGGCAATCAGAAAGGTGCCGGCCTTGTGGCGTTTGAGTGCGGCGAGTATCGGTTGGATCTGCATGTTGATGGCTCCGCGCTCAGTTGGATTTCAGTTGCCAGGCCGGCTGCACTTGCGCCGCCCGCCAGGTGGGATAAAACGCCGCCATCACCGTGGCCAACACCGCCACCAGCAAGGTCAAGGCCACCAACGAAGCATCCAGCGTGGCAAGCCGCGCCACTTTGGGATCGAACACCCAGGACACGCCGACCACCCCTAAGCCGGTCAACAGCAAGCCGAGCAAGCCACCGGCCAGGCCGACCGTACCGGCCTCGATCAGAAACTGTCCGTAGATCTCGCGGCGTGAGGCACCCAGCGCACGGCGCACGCCGATCTCGGCGGCACGGCGCATGAACTTGGCCAGCAGCAGCCCGACGGTATTGACCAGGCAGATCAGCAAGAACGCCAGCGCCACCAGCAAGGAGATCTTCGACTCCGGCGGCACCACCTTTTGAAACTCCAGCCACTCCTGCACATTGCGCAGACGCACATTGGGCGGCCAGCGGAAACGCCCTGCACGCTGTTGCTCGGCGGCGTAGCCTTGCAGTGAACGCAGATAGGCATCCGCATCGGCCTTGCTGCTCGCCTCGACCCAGTACTGCGCCCAGATGCACTCCGAGTGCAGCCACGCGTCCCAGCCATCGCCTGAATTCTTATTGCAGTTGTTATTGCCGGCGGTGCCCATCTTCAGTTCGATGGCGCGGGTGAACGGGATAAACAAATCCACCGGATCATCAAAGCCGGAGGTGTTGACCGGATCGAAGAACAGCGGTTGCGGATTCCAGCTATCCATCACGCCGGTAATCCGATAGTTGCGCCCATCGATATTGATCTCGCGCCCGACGCTGTTGGCGCCGTTGAATAATTTGTCGTTGATCGCCCGGGCGATCACCACCACGGCCGCATGCCCGTCGTCCTCGGCCGCGCCCCAGCCGCTGCCGTACAGAAACGGGATATCGAACATCGGAAAAGCGTCGCCATAGACCGCATAACTATTGACGTTGAAAGGCAATAGATGGGCATCGGCGGGAATGACCGAGGGGCCTACCGGATACATCGCGGTCTGCCGCCTGGCCTTGTGTGCAGCCATCAGGCCGATCACATCGGTATAGCTCAGCGAACTGCTGGGCTCGCCATTCTTGGTGTCTTCCGGGCCCCAGTTATCGATCTGCACAGCGAACAGTTGCGACGATTTTTCGGGAATCGGATTGTTTGAGGTGGCGCGAAAAACCGCGTACGTAGTCATCGACGCGGCCACCCCAAAGCCGATCGCCATCACCATCAGCGCGGTCAGAATCGGATTGCGGCGCAGGCTACGCAGGCCAAGCTGAAAGTAATAAGCAAACATGAAAGTCTCGAATGACTGAAGCGGTTACTCTCCCCCACTCTTCCCCGGCAGCGCCGGGGAAGAGGCCCTTCGGTCAGCGCCCGTGAGTGGCGTCGGCCACCTGTGCCACATGCGCGTGGAAGCGCGGGTCTTCCGCCAGGTCGACCACCTGACCGTCGATGACGTGCACATTGCGCTGCGCGCGTGCGGCCAGTTCCGGGTCATGCGTCACCATCACGATGGTGGCGCCTTCGCGGTGGATCTCTTCGAGCAGCTCCATCACGCTGCGCGCCATCTGGGTATCCAGGTTGCCGGTCGGTTCGTCGGCGAGCAGCAGACGCGGTGAACCGGCCAAGGCACGGGCAATCGCCACGCGCTGTTGCTGACCACCGGACAGCTCGGCCGGATAGTGCTTGGCACGCGAGGCCAGGCCAACACGCTCCAGCGATTCCATGATGCGTTTTTTGCGTTCGGCGGCCTTCATGCCGCGATAGCGCAACGGCACTTCGACATTGTCGAACACATTGAGATCGGGAATCAGGTTGAACGCCTGGAAGATGAAGCCAATCTTCTCGTTGCGAATTTTTGAGCGCGCGTTGTCATTCAAATGGCTCACTTCGACGCCATCGAGGTGGTACTCGCCACCGGTGAACGTTTCCAACAAACCGGCGATGGTGAGAAAGGTCGTCTTGCCCGAGCCGGAGGGGCCGGTCACGGCGACAAACTCGCCTTCTTTCACATCGATATTGAAATCGCGCAGCGCATAGGTCTCCACTACTTCGGTGCGGTAGACCTTGGACAGGTGAGTCATCTTGAGCATGGCTGAATCCTTCGGTGGTGGTTTTTTTAACTCCTCTCCCGCTGTGCCGGGAGAGGTTGGAAAGGGTGAGGCGGATTGTTCCGGTATTCGGCGAACCTGCACCCTTCCCAGCCCTCCCCTGCATGTCCCGAAAGGGGGCTCCCTTCGGTCGCAGAAGAGGGAGCCATGATTAGCGGCTGATCGCGACGCGTGCCGCAGCTTTGAAACTATCGGTACCGGAGACCACGATGCGGTCGCCTTCTTTCAGACCGTCGAGAATCTCCACTTTGTCGATGCTGTTGGCACCGACGCGTATCGGGTGCTTCTCGGCAACACCGTCGCGCACCAGGTAGGCATAGCTGCCACCGGATTCGTCGACGAAGGAGCCGCGTTGCACGGTGAGCACGTTGTCGCGTTTGTCGAGCAGGATGCGCACGGACAAGCGCTGGTTCTGGCGCAGCTGTTTAGGCGTCTCGCCGTCGAAGCGCAGGCGCGCTGCCACTTCGCCATTGACCACTTCGGGCGAGATCGCGCTGACCAGGCCCTTCCAGGTATTGCCGTTGCCGGTGATTTCGCCACCCATGCCGATACCCAGGTCGCGGGCAAAACTTTCCGGTACTTTCATCTCGACCACCAGCGCGGACAGATCGATCACGCTGAGCAGTTGCGCATCTTTGGCCACGGTGGCGCGTTCGGCGATGAACAACTGACCCACCTGGCCATCGACCGGCGAGCGCACATTGAGGTCATCGACCTGGCGCAGCAAATCCTTCACCAGCAGCGTCTGGCGCTCGAAGGCGAGTTTCTTCGATTGAATATCGAAGTTCTGGCTGTCGCCATCCATGCCCAGATCGGTCTTGGCATGACGGGTGGTGATCTGGGCCTTCTGCAGGGTGTCCTTGGCCTTGTCCACATCGCGGCTTGGCACCGCGCCCTGGGCAAAGGCTTTCTCGTAACGACTCAGATCGCTGTTGGCGGATTTTTCATCGATCTGCGCGTTATCCAGCGCCTTCTGCAACTCGCCACGCTTTTTGCGGGCGTCGATCTGGGCGCGTTTGTAATCCACTTCCATCGCGTCGGCGGCGCTTTGTTCTTGCGCCAGCTTGTTGGTCAGCTCGGGGCTGACGATGCTCGCCAGCACCTGGTCTTTCTTGACCGAATCGCCGGCATGCACCTTCAAGGTCACCGCACCGCCTGAGGTCGCATACAGGGTGGGGCTGACCGCCGCTACCACCTTGCCTTCGGCAGCGATGTCGCGCACAAACAAGCCACGCTCGACCACGCCGAAGGTGAGCCGGGAACTGCTCACCGAGGCATCGGCAGAAAACAGGCGGCTGGCCTGCGGCAGCACCAGCGCCAACACGGCCAGCACGGCGACGCCGCCGCCGATCATGAGCAGACGCTTACGAGTGGGTTTGACCTCGACCAGGCGGTCTTGAGCGGAGGTATCGCGAATCATGGATGAGTCCCTAGCCGCAAGCAGTGCGGCCCCTGACCAGTATCAGCAAACGTCGTGCCAACCTGGAAAGGTCAAGATAGACTCAATAATTCAATGCCTTACAAACATCGCGGGCGAGACGGCCACTGTCCGCGGACAATCTCACGGACAGGCGGACATTGTCCGCCTGCGGACGCTTAGCCGCCGGGCTGTTCCAGCGGCAACGCCTCGGCTCGCGCCACCTCGCAGGCAATGCCTTTGCCCAGCGATGAGAGCTGTGGCGGCATCACCGCGCTGACGATGTTGAGGCCTGCCAGGCGGCGGTGCTGAAACGCCATCACCGAGGCACTGGCCAGGCGAAAGGGATGCTGTACGCGGCGGTGCGCTGGTGCGGTCAATGGATCACCACTGGCAAGCAAGGCATCCCAGGCGAGATAGTCGGTATCCGGCAAAAGATGCAGCCGCGCGCGCAGGCGCCCTTGCGCATCCACGCATTCGATCCACTCGCGCGGACCATCGGCATGGACGTCACTGGCGGCGACCAACCAGCAGGTGTGCAGCAGGGGTTCCAGCTCGGCGCGCTCGACCAGCCAGCCCGGCGCCAGCATCTGGGCAGGCGCCGGCTTGGCACGCGATGGCAGATACAACACGCTGCCCAGCAAGGGCAGGTACGCCAGCAACGACTCCGGCGTCATGCGAAAACCAGCCAAACATCATCGTGCTCCTTTCAAAAGGAGACCCGGCTGGCGACGGGTCCGGCCAGAGCACCGGACGCGCCGCACTGGCGATAGGCCAAAGATGGGGCCGACCGGGGAAGTCGGCTTGGAACGACCTCGAAGGATCCGGCCAGGCCAGCCAAGGGCATCCGTGCCCCAGCGAGCTACTTGGTAAGAATCAGTTTGTCGTTACGGGTCAGGCGCAGGTGGTACTCGCTGCCCTGATGCTGGATCACCAGCTCGCGCGCGCCTTCCAGCAAGGCCTGACTGGAAATGCGCCGGGCCAGCGTGGTCACGCCGGTCGCAGCGGGTTTATTAAGGCTCAACAAACGCAAAAGACGGGCCGGCGCTTCAACGTGTGCAGACGACAAGGACAAGGTAGACATCGACATGTGAGGTTCCGCAATCAGCCAAGGGCGAAGTTGATGATAATGATTCTCATTTGATAGTCAACACCTATAGCCGCGATAGCCGCACCCCATCGCCGCGGCTCAGCCAGCTGGCCCTTGCACCCGACATGGCCTAAGCGACGATCTGCTCGATCCGCCGCAACACCGCGGCGTCCAGCCTTGGCAGCAGCTCCAGCGCGGCAAAGTTCTGCTCCAACTGCTCCAGCCGGCTAGCGCCCAGCATCACGGTGGACACATGGGGGTTGGTCAGGCACCAGGCGATGGCCAGCTGCGCCAGGGGCACGCCAAGCTCATCGGCGATGGGTTGCAGTTGGCGCACCTTGGCGATGCGTTGATCGCCCTGCCCTAGCGCGCCGGTACGCAGCCACTCGTAACCCGGCTGCGCCAATCGGGCATCCGCCGGCACACCATCGTTGTATTTACCGGTCAGTACGCCCGATGCCAGCGGCGACCAAATGGTGGTGCCCATGCCATACGCCTCATACAGCTCGGCATACTCCTGCTCGACCCGCCTGCGCTGCAGCAGGTTGTATTCGGGCTGCTCCATCGACGGCGCATACATATGGTTTTCCCGCGCGATGCGATGCGCCGCGTGAATCGCATCAGCCGGCCATTCGCTGGTACCCCAGTACAACACTTTGCCCTGGCGTACCAAGGTATCCATGGCGGCAACGGTTTCTTCGATCGGCGTATCCGGATCGGGCCGATGACAGAAGTACAGATCCAGGTATTCCACCCGCAAGCGATGCAAGGCCTGATGACAAGCCTCGAGCACGTGCTTGCGCGAGAGCCCACGCTGGGTCGGCAGCGGATCTTTCACCGCGCCGAAATACACCTTGCTCGACACGCAATAGCTGTCGCGCGGAAAGCGCAGATCCGCCAGCACATCGCCCATCAAGGTCTCGGCGATACCGTTGTTATAGGTCTCGGCGTTGTCGAAAAAATTCACCCCGCGATCGTGCGCCAAAGCCAGCAGATCGCGGGCCAGCGAGCGCCCCACTTGCTGGCCGAAAGTCACCCAGGCGCCAAACGACAACGCGGACAGTTGCAGGCCGGTTTTACCAAGACGGCGATATTGCATCAGGATGCTCCAGTAAGTTTAGGACAGCATGCCAAGAGCATCATGCCGCCGTCCATGTATTCCAGCGCCGGCCACGATCAAGCATGTTTCATCGGCGCTGGCTGGTTACACTGCGGCCTGGCCAGGCGAGTGACGGCCATCGATAGTCCATCGCAGCCCAGGGAGACGCATGAACGCCAACGCACAGCCCAACTGGTATAGCCGCAACTGGAAATGGTTCGTCCCAGTCCTTTGTGTGTCGATCGTGGTACTGCTCGGCGCGGCGATGTTCGGCGTCATCTCGCTGGTCTTCGGCATGATGAAATCGTCCGATGCGTATCAGCAAGCCGTCATACGGGCCAGTGCCAACCCCGCCGTGGTGGCCGCGCTCGGTCAGCCGATTACCACCGGCTACTTCACCACCGGCAGCATTCAGACCTCCAACGACAATGGCGCGGCACAGTTGGCCATTCCGCTGAAAGGCAGCAAAGGCGAGGCGACGGTGTACCTCGTCGCCAAGGAAAACGCCGGCCACTGGACTTACTCGACACTTACTGTGTCGATCGCATCGACCAAGCAGCAAATCGACCTGCTGCAAGAAGGCAGCGACAGCCACTGAGCGGGTGCGCCATTGAGCGCATATGTTTAGACGTCCAAACCGGGCCTGGATTTAACCAGGCCCGGCGCACAACGATCCCAGCTTACGGCTGCTGATAAGCACCGATATCGATAAGGCCAGCGCCACTCAACCGTGGATTTCCGTCGTAGTCCACGCTACCGACCACGGTCGACGGCAACACCAGTCCGGCGCCGCGAGCCGGCGATGCCGCGCCCACATGCAGGTCAGGCGTGGTGGTACTGAGCAACTGCGGGTCGGCGGTAAGTGTCAGCGCATCGACACTGCTGGCCTTACGGTAAGAGCCCACATCGGTATACGACGAACCAAGCCAAACCCAATTGGCGTTATCCAGGCTGCCGGCCGCGTTATACAAATTGTGATCGATCGTACCCGGCGTGCTGTAACCCGGATTCTGCGTCTTGCTCGGCCAGAAATTGACCAGCAGGCCATTGCTGTTGGCATAGATCACATTGTTTTCGAACACGGTGCCGCTGACGTGGAATTGAATCTGGAACTCACCACTGCCAGTGCCCTGGCTATCGTTCTGAAACAGCGTGTTATTGACGATGGTCGCGTTCGCCGTGCCGCCATTCTTGTTGCTCGCGCCACCGATCGAAATACCCGCCGAGTTGGACAGATACACCAGGTTGTTTCGCGCGATAACGGCGCTGGTCAGCTTGTTGGCGGTTTCGCAGGCCAGCTCGATGCCGATATCGACGTGATGCACTCGATTGCGCTCGACGGTGACTCGGGTACCGCCTTCCACGTAAATGCCGTCGCTGGAGAAATCGCCGGGGCTATAGGCACCATTGGTCTGCGAGCTGATGTTGTACACCGTATTGCCGGAGATCACCCCATCGCGGGCCTGGTCATAGATAACGCCGCCGATATTCGGCGCGGCGTTCTCGAAACCCAGGGCAGCGATACCGATGTTGTCGTTGTCATGCACAAGGTTATTGGAAATGGTCCACTGCTCGACATTGCCGGTCAGCGACAGCGACTCGCTGCAACCGGTGCGCAGGTGATCCACTTCGTTACCGCTGATGACCAGGTTATTGATCGATGCCGGCGCGCGACTGCCATACACCTCGATGCCGAACGCATTGCCATTGGGGCAGCTCTCGACCGTGTTGACGATATCGTGGACATGATTGTTGAGCAGGCTGATATAGCTGCCCGCACCGCTGATATAAATGCCTATCGGTGTCGAGGTGGTGCTCGACGCGGAGTAATAACCCACATCGAAACCCTGGATCGTGACGTAACTGCGATCAGCCAGATTCCACACGCCGCGCATGGCGCTGGCAGGTATCGAAAGCCCTTTGCCGCTGAGCGCCGCGGTTTCACCCGGATAGCTGGAAAAAGTAATCGGACCGGCCGCGGCCGAACCCGAGGTGGGTACATCGACCGTCTCGTTATACACACCGCCGCGTACATACACCGTGTCGCCTGGCATCACGCTGTTGGCCGCGCGCTGCACCGTGCGCCATGGCGCATCCAGCGTGCCGGCATTCGTATCCAGACCGTTGGTGGCCACGTAGTACACATGGCCGGTGGACATGCCGGCAGCCAGACTCAACTGCGGATAAAGCGCTGCGGCGAGCGCCACACTCAGTACTTGCAAAGCTACGGAAACGCTTACGTTCTTCATGCAATCTCCATGTCATGTCTACGGGGAAGTGGGAACCGCGGCCAGCGCCAGCGGTACGACAGGGTGCGCGTCTGTGGACGGCTATATCGTGACAACGTCGACGAAACCGACGCGTCGCAACGTCAGTTTCAAGCAAGCATGACGACGCTCCGGATCAGTCCGGCAGCGGGCCTATGCGTCAACGAAAACCGGCGACTAGAACGGCAGCCAGTGCAACAACATGCCGAGCACGAGCGCGGCAAAGATGCCGGCGACAACGTCGTCCACCATCACCCCCAGACCGCCTTTGAGATGCCGGTCGAGCCAGCTGATCGGCCAGGGTTTCCACACATCGAAAAGGCGAAACAAGACAAACCCCGCCACGATGGCCCACCACGGCGCAAGCAACGCTGGAATCAAGGCAATCCATTGGCCGATGAATTCGTCCCAGACGATGCTGCGATGATCGTCCACGCCAATCGCGCGCCCGGCGATGTTGCAGGCCCATACGCCGATGACGAAACCCAACAGCAAGACCGCGCCGTACCAAGGCAGGCTCAGCTCGCGCAACCACAGCCACGGCAGCAACGCAGCTAAAGAACCGAAGGTTCCCTGCGCTAGCGGGGTCAGCCCCGAACCGAAGCCGCAGGCCAGCCAGCCGGCTGGGCTAGCAAGCAAGGCGCGGCGTTGTTCGACGGTGAGAATTTTCTTGGCGCTCATGCGGCGAAATGATCCCAGCCCTGACCGGCGGTTTCCAGCCATTGACCATCCACGTCGCGCACGCGCACCCCGCTGCCTTCGACGATGCGGCCAATCCGCGTCGCGCCACAGCCTAGCCGGGCCAGGTCGGCCTGCACCTCGGCGACGCGCGCTGCGGGTACGGTAAAGCACAGCTCGTAATCGTCGCCGCCGCTCAAGGCAAAATCGCGCGCAGCAGTGTCATCGAACACATCGTGCAAAGCCGGCGATAGCGGCAGCAACACCGCGTCGATCTCGGCGGCCACACCGCTGGCTACGCAAATATGGCCGAGATCGGCCAGCAAACCATCGGATACATCGATGCAGGATGTCGCCCGCTCGCGCAAGGCCATGCCGGTGGACAGGCGCGGCGTGGGGCGATTCAGGCGCTCCAGCAAAAAAACCTGCCGCGCATCGTTTTCATCGATACGCCCGCCACGCTGCAGCAACTGCAAGCCGGCGGCCGCATCGCCCAGGGTTCCAGTGACCAGCACGGCATCGCCGACGCGGGCCCCCGAACGCAGCAAGGCTTTGCCGGGCGAGACAAAACCATGCACCGCGACGCTGATGGTCATCGGCCCGCGGGTGGTGTCGCCGCCGATCAACGCCAGACGATACGGCTGCGCCAACTGCGCAAAGCCCTCGGCAAAGCCTTCGATGAATTCCGGATCAGGCCGAGGCAAGGTCAGCGCCAGCAAAGCCCAGGCCGGGCTGGCACCCATCGCGGCCAGGTCGGACAGATTCACCGCCAAGGCTTTCCAGCCGATGTCGGCCGGCGCGGTACCTGGTGGATAGTGCACACCCTCGACCATCGTATCGATGGCTACCGCCAGCTCCTGCCCCGGCGGCGGCGCCAGCACGGCGGCATCGTCGCCAATGCCTAGACGCACATCGTCACGACTCTGCGCAGTGCGGCGGCGAATCAGTTCGATCAGGTCGAATTCCATCTAAGCGCCTATCAGTCGCTCAAGCCTTTCGTGCGGTTTGTAGCGCAGAACGACTTGCGTTTCAGCGAGAAAAAATCACCGTCGGCTTACCGTGGTACGTGGTTTCCTGTAGGCGCTGGAATCCAGCTTTCTCGGCCACGCGAATCGAAGCGAGGTTGTCCGGCGAGATAATGCATACGGCACGACGGTCGGTGAAATGAGCCTGCCCCCAGTCGATAACCGCGGCCACCACTTCGCTTGCATAGCCTTTGCCATGGGCCTGCGGCGCCAGCACCCAGCCGAACTCCAGCATGCCATCCAGGCGCGGTTCGATGTCGCGCTTGAGATCGGTAAAACCGATATCGCCGATATAGCGGCCGCTGTCTTTTTCTTCGACCGCCCAATAGCCGAAGCCGAGCAGGCTCCAGAATCCGGCATAGCGCATCAAGCGATCCCAGACCTCCTCGGCATTGAACGGACGGCCACCGATAAAGCGAGTGACCTCCGGCGACGACCAGATCGCCAGGCAGGTTTCAAAGTCGTCGGCGCGATGCGCGCGCAGGCGCAGGCGCGCCGTTTCGAGCTCGGGAATCTGCCGGGTCATCTGCCCCATCGTCGAATCTGGCATCAGCCGCGTTTTTCCGTCGCCCGCCACGAGGTGGCCAATTTATCCAGCACGCCATTGACGTAGCTATGGCCGTGGTCGGCGCCGAAGCGCTTGGTCACTTCGATGGCTTCGTTGAGGATGACCCGGTATGGCACATCGGGGCGAAACTTCAGCTCATAGGCCGCCAGGCGCAGCACCGCGCGTTCGATCGGATCGATTTGCGCTACCTCGCGATCGACAAACGGCTTCAGGCCTTCGTCCAGTTCATTGAGATGCTTGGCGACGCCTTGCAGCAGATCTTCGAAATAGCCGAGGTCGGCCACTTCCATATCTTGCTCGTGGCGAAACTGCTCGATCACCGCGGTCATGTGACTGCCACTGAGCTGCCACGCATACAGCGCCTGCAGCGCACGGCGACGGGCGCGTGAGCGAGCGGCCAGATCGATACCTTCGGGGCGCTGGTTCATCACTTCAACCGCGCATAAAGGTTGACCATTTCCAGCGCGGCAATGGCGGCATCGGCGCCCTTGTTGCCCGCCTTGGTGCCGGAGCGCTCGATCGCCTGCTCGATGCTGTCGGTGGTCAGCACGCCAAAGGCCACCGGCACGCCGGAGCTATAAGCGGCCTGGGCCAGGCCCTTGGCGCACTCGCCGGCAACGTAGTCGAAATGCGGGGTGGAGCCACGGATGACCGCACCCAGGGCGATGACGGCGGCGTATTTGCCGGAGTTGGCCAGCTTGTGCGCGGCCAGGGCGATTTCCCAGGCACCCGGCACGCGAATCAGCTCGATAGCGTCGTCTTTGACGCCGTGACGCACCAGCACGTCGTGGGCACCGGCCACCAGGGGCTCCACGACGAAACCGTTGAAACGGCCCGCAACAATGGCAAAATGGCCTTTCGGCGTGGCGAAATCGCCTTCGATAATCTTCATACTGAATGTGTTCCTTACTGGGCTTCTAGCCCATGCGGGCAGGGTATTTTACGGGTTTACGGGGTCGCGTGCCGGCGCTGGCGGGCGCCGCGCCGGTTTCAATCCTCGACCGGCTCGAAATCGACCGGCACAAAATGCTCGCCGTCGCTCCCTCGCTCAAAAGCACTGCCGACAGGCGCGCCCAGCAAAGCGACAATGGCCGGGTCGTAGTTGGCGATCGTATTGACGTCATAAATAGCTAAATTGTCTGAATCGTCCATGTATTCATCCGATTCCAGACCGGATAAAAACCGCCAACCGCTATCGATCTCGTTGTCCGGCGCCTCCCGGTAGCAATAGCCCACCGCGTGACCCTCGACCGTAATCATGTCGGTGGCAAAACAGGCGCCGTGCCCGGTAGCGAGTGGCTGGAAATCAGCGGCATTAATCTTGTAAGCCTTCAAAGTGACTCTCCCTGTCAGGCCAGCGACGGCAGGTGCGGATAACCGCTGAATGACAAATGGGCCCGCCCGGCCGATACACGCAACCGCGCCGGCGCGCCAAACGGCAAGGTGAATTTGTCGGGCTCGTGGCCGAACGGCATGCCATCGAGTACCGGGATACCGGCGATCCGGCGCAGCTGGGCAAAGCCCTCGGCCAGCCCGTAGCCATTGTCATAAGCGCTGGGCCGGCAGTCGGTGAAATCCGCCAGGATCAGCGCGCGCTGCCGCCCGAGCACGCCGGAGAGGTGCAATTGATACAGCAAGCGCTCGATCCGGAACGGCGGCTCGCCGACGTCCTCGATAAACAAAATGCCATCGTCGATACGCGGAAAGTACGGCGTATCCAACAAGCTGCACAGCACCGCCAGATTGCCGCCCCATAGCGGGCCGTGCAGATCCAGCTCCGCCTCGCCCAGGCCAGCCGCATCGCTGCACGACCACGCCGCCTCCGATTGCGCCGAACGCACGGTGCGCCAGAAATGCGGCAAGGTCAGTCCGCTAAGGGTTTCGGCGCCAAAATCCGGCCCCAGCATCGGGCCACCCAGGGTGCACAAACCGCTCTTGGCATACAGCGCCAGCTGCAAGGCGGTGAAATCGCTATGCCCGACGATCGCGCTGGACGCACCGGTCAGGCGCTCGCGCAGGGCGTCGTAATGCAGATGCTCCAGCAGACGAGTCGCGCCGTAGCCGCCACGGATCATCAAGGCGATGTCTGGCAGCACTTCGCAGCTGGCCAGCTGATTGATATCGGCGGCACGCTCGGCATCGCTGCCGGCGTAGCGAAGCTCGCTGCGATCGAGCACCTCCAGCCCATCCACCGCGCAACCGGCGGCGTGCAGGCGGGCGACCCCACGAGTCATCGCAGCGCGGTTGTGCGGGTAGCCGGAGGGGGCGAACAGACGGACCTGGGTCATGGGTATCGAGTGTGCAGTGATGGGAGCTTGAGTATGGACAGCAGCATGTGGCATCGAGCGGGCACAAATATGGCGCCCTGCTCCGGCCTGGCGTAGCCAGGCCGGCTTATGCTCAGACGTAACCAACCACTTCCAGGCCAAAACCGCCCAGGCCGACCAGCTTGCGCGGCGTACCAAGTACCTGCAAACGATGCACGCCCAGGTCGGTGAGCATCTGCGCGCCCAAGCCATGCTGCCGCCACTCTCGCCGCTGCAACTCTTCCGGCGCCTGGGTTTGCGGCTGCCCGCTAAGCCGGCGCAACAGCACCTCGGGCGTGTCTTCGCCCGATAGCACCAGTAGTACGCCGCGGTCTTCATCGGCGATGCGGCGCAATGCGGCGGTCACCGTCAAACCCAGGTCGTCGCGCTGCAGATGCAAGACATCGGACAAGGTGTTGCGCACATGCACCCGCGACAACACCGGCGCGCCGTCGTCGACCGTGCCACGCACCAAGGCAAAATGCAGGCCCTGGCGGATCACATCGCGATAAGCGACCAGGCGGAACGGACCGAACTCCGTCTGCACTTGTTCTTCGTACACACGCTGCACGGTCTTCTCGGTTTGCTGCCGGTAGCGAATCAGGTCGGCAATGGAGCCGATCTTCAAACCATGCTTTTTCGCAAACACTTCCAGCTCGGGGCGGCGCGCCATCGAGCCGTCTTCATGCAGCACCTCGATCAAGACCGCCGCCGGCTCAAGACCCGCCAGCGCCGCCAGATCGCAACCTGCCTCGGTATGCCCGGCGCGGGTCAACACACCGCCCGGCTGCGCGGTCAGCGGAAAAATATGCCCTGGCTGGGCCAGATCCTGCGGCTTGGCATCCGCTTTCACCGCGACTTGGATCGTGTGCGCACGGTCATGCGCCGAGATGCCGGTGGTGACGCCTTCGGCCGCCTCGATCGAGACGGTGAAATTGGTGTGGTACGACGAGGTGTTATCGCTAACCATCGGGCGCAGGCCCAGTTGCTGCGTACGCTGCTCGGTCAAGGTCAGGCAAACCAGGCCGCGCGCCTCGCGCACCATGAAATTGATATCTTCCGGCCGCACCATTTGCGCGGCCATGATCAGATCGCCCTCGTTCTCGCGATCCTCGTCGTCAAGAATCACCACCATGCGGCCGGCGCGGATATCGTCGAGAATTTCTGGAATCGTATTGAATGACATGCGTTGTTCCTTGAAATGAAATGCTCCCCCTGCGCTGTTCGGCAAAGGGGCGAAGCAACGCCGGAATCAGGCGAAGCCGTGCTGCTTCAAAAAGGCCTCGTCCAACCTCGGCGCCTCGCCGCTGCTGAGCAAGCGCTCGACATAACGCGCGACGACATCCACCTCGATGTTCACCGCGTCACCGGGGCGGCGCGCGTGGAATGCGGTGTGTTCGACCGTGTGCGGAATCAGATTGACGCCAAAGCGATGACCGGCCACTTCGTTGACCGTCAGGCTGGTGCCATCGATGCATACCGAGCCCTTGGCGGCGATATAGCGCGACAATGCCGCCGGCACCTCGAACGTCCAGCGCTGCGAACGACCGTCCGGGGTGACCGAAACCACTTTGCCCAGGCCATCCACATGGCCGGACACCAGATGGCCGCCGAGGCGGTCGGCCAGGCGCAGCGCTTTTTCCAGATTGACCGGATCGCCCGCCTTGAGCTTACCCAAGGTGGTCAGCGACAGGGTTTCGTTGGAGACATCGGCACTAAAGCCGCGCGGCTCCAGCGTCACCGCGGTCAGGCAGACGCCGGACACCGCAATGCTGTCGCCCAGTTGCACATCGGAGAGATCGAGAGCGGCGGTATCGACGGCTAAACGCACATCGCCGCCACGCGGTTCAATGCGCGCGATACGGCCCACCGTTTGAATGATGCCGGTAAACATCAGCATGCTCCCTGCGGGGAGATGCGGCGGTTTGAAAACTGCATGGAAGACATGAAACGTACTCCGCAAAAAAATAACAGCGAGTACGCCCCAAGGCGTATGGCAGGCGCGCACCCGCGAAGGTGAGCGCCATACCGTCTTCTCTCATCCGGACTATGAGCCAGCCCCGCTAACGGAGCTGGCCAAACCGTCGGCCCCGGCATCAAACCGGATCTGCTGACCTTTCGCGATGTTTGCGAAAGCGCTCGCGGGCTCGTGCTTGCGCACCTACCGCCGGTGGGGAATTCCACCCCGCCCTGAAGACGTCGTATGGTTTTTGCCAGTCAGACTGGCGGTGCGAGTCTAACACCATCGCCCGGATCGCCCGAACCGGCACAACCGGACAGCGTGTTTCGCCAGGCGGACGGCGGCCGAGCTAGGGCCTGTTCACGCTTTCGATCAAAAAATCGATCAAGCGGCGCAAGGCGGGGCTACGGTCGGCTCCCGGCAGCCACAACAAATGAATCGGCGAAGTGCTCAGCTGCCACTGCGGCAGCACCTCGACCAGGCGGCCCTGCGCAATCAACGCATCCGCCATGTAGTCGCCCTGCAAGGCGATGCCCACCCCGGCCAGCGCAGCGTCGCGTACCGCATGGGAATCATTGCTCGACAACACCGGGTCGATACGCACCGAACGGCGCCGCCGTTGCTGGCTGAATTGCCACAAGGTGCCGGTGCGCAAGCCGTTGAACGCAAGGCAGCGATGCGCCTTGAGATCGGCCGGGTCAGTCAGCGCCGGCGCCGCGGCCAGGTATTCCGGCGAGGCGCACAGATAACGCCGCATCGTGCCCACGCGCCGCGCCACCAGCTGCGTATCGGCCAGTTGCCCCACCCGCACCACCAGGTCGACCTTGGCCGCGACCAGGTCGACATAGGCATCGTCGTAAATCGCCTCTACCCGGATCTGCGGATGGCTGCGCATGAATGACGCCAGCAAAGGCGCCACGCAGGCGCGGCCATAAGCGGCCGGCAAGTGCAGGCAAAGACGCCCCGCAGGCTCGCCTTCCTGCGGACGTAGCTCGGCCGCCAGCGCAGCCACCACCGTATCCAGCCGCTGGCAGTGCAGCAGCAATTGCTCGCCGCGTGTGGTCAGGGTCATTCGCCGTGTGGTGCGTAAAAACAACTTGCCGCCGACCACGTCCTCCAGCGAGGCCATGCGCCGGCTCAGCACCGAGGGCGTGCAGCCGTTTTCGCGCGCCGCCAGCGAGAAATTAAGCAACCGGGCGGCGCTGGCAAAGCCGCGCAACTCGCGTAAACGGGTCGGCGTCAGCTCGAAGGATTTATTCATGCAGTGAATAAAAGATATGTCATATCGATGGATTATCACCTGATACGGTTAAGCGGACCATGCCGTCATTCCCACTGCATACGGATGACCCTTATGCGCAGCATTCAACTCACTGCCTTCGGCCTGGACCATTTACATGACGCCGAGCTGCCCACGCCCCGCCCCGGCCCGAACGAGGTGCTGGTACGGATGGAGGCCGCCTCGCTCAACTATCGCGACTACCTGCTGGCCATCGGCCAGCTTTATCGCGGGGTGAACTTGCCGATCGTGCCGGTCTCCGACGGCGCCGGCACCGTGCAGGAAGTCGGCAGCGCAGTCACTCGCTTCAAGCCCGGCGACCGCGTCACCACGTTCTACAAATCGCGCTGGCTGGCCGGCTCGATGCGGCCGGAATGGGAAGGCGCCGACATTGGCGGCCCGGCCGAAGGCGTGATGCGCGAACTGGCCTGCTTCGACGCGTACTCCCTGGCGCGGGCACCGGCACATCTTTCCAGTGTGCAATCGGCCACCTTGCCGATTGCCGCGCTGACCGCATGGCAGGCGTTGGAGCAGGCTCGGCTGACCACCGGCCAGACGGTCTTGGTGCTCGGCACCGGCGGCGTCTCCTTGTTTGCCCTGCAGTTCGCCAAACTGCGCGGCGCCCGCGTCATCGTGCTTTCTTCCAGCGATGAAAAGCTTGCCCGCGCCAAGGCCCTGGGCGCCGATATCGGCATCAACTACGTCAACGATACGCAATGGGGCAGCACCGTTTACCAGGCCACCGGCGGCGGCGTGGATGTGGTGGTCGAAACGGTAGGCGCCGCCACGCTGGGGCAGTCGCTGGAGGCTGTTCGCATGCACGGCTTTATCGGCCTGGTCGGTTTCATGAGCGGCATCGAGGCCACGTTCTCGTTGACCAAGGCCATCCTCAAGCGCGTGCAGTTGCAAGGCATCTCCGTCGCATCGCTGGAAATGCACGAGCAAATGATCCAGGCCATCGAGGCCACCCGCCTGGAGCCGGTGCTGGATAGCGTGTTCGGCTTCGGCCAGCTGCGCGAGGCCTTCGATCATCTGGTCGCCGCCAAGCATTTCGGCAAGATCGGTATCGACTTCAAGGCGTAAGCACCGCTCGAACACATAAGCGCCACCGTCACCTGCCAGCAAGGGGACAGTGGCGCTTAGCCGTCGCGCGCATCGATGCGCCATGCCCTGGCGCCGCGATCAGCGGCATCCAGCACTCGCCCGCTGATGCAGCTACCGGCCGCAGACACCTGGCCGACACGCTAGCCATTGTTCTTTGCGGTCGATCCGCATATTATTGCGAATCATTATCATTCAAATGATTCCAGCCGCAGGCACGTCGACCGCCAGACCCACCCAGGCACTCGGAATCCATTCAAGGATTACCCATGCGATATCCCGTCAGCCTCACGGCTCTGGGTCTGGTCGCGGCGTGCGCGCATGCCCAGGCCGGCCCGATCGAACCGTCCGTTTCCACGCTGTCATCGGTCGATGTGCATGGCCATGCCGACAAAGGCCTGCTCGGCCAGCGGGTCGGCGTCGGCGCCTTTCGCGATCAGTCGATTATGGATGTGCCGGCCACCATCAACGTCGCCACCCGCGACCTGCTCGACGCCCAGGCCGACGTCAGCCTGTACGACGTATTGCGCAATACCGCCGGCGTTACCAAGCAACAGTTGAGCGGCGAGGTGTTCGATCATCTGGCCATGCGCGGCATAACGCTGGACAACCGCAGCAATTATCGGCTCAACGGCTCGCTGCCGCTGCTCAATCTCACCGAACTGCCGCTGGAAGATAAAGAGCGGGTCGAAGTGCTCAAGGGTGTATCCGCGCTGTACTACGGCTACACCGCGCCCGGCGGCGTGGTCAACATGGTGACCAAGCGAGCGGGCCAACAACCGATCACCACACTAGGCCTGAGCATCGACAACAACGGCGGCAGCATCGGCCAGCTCGATGTCGGCCGCCGCTTCGGCGAGCGCCAGCAATATGGCGCACGCGTGAATATCGCGGGTGGCAGTCTGCAATCGCCGGTGGCTGGCATCGACGGCGACAAGCGCATGGCCAGCGCGGCGCTGGACTGGCAAGTCAACGACAGGCTCAACCTGCGCGCCGACCTGGAGTATTTCCACAAGAAAATCGGCGAGCAAAGTGTGATTACCCAGCCCGCCGCGAAGAATGGCAGCATCACGCTGCCGCGCATGCCCGATCCGAGCAAGCGGCTGTCGCCTGCCTGGGCTGACTTTGCCGCGCATGGGCATAACGTTTTACTGCATGCCGACTACGCCCTCAGCGCGCAGTGGCTGGCGACGCTGGAGGCCGGCCGCGCCGACGTCACTCGCGATAACCGCGCTTTCACCGAGATCAAGAACTACAACCCGCTCACCGGCCAGGGCACGTTGAGCGGCAACCGCCAAAGCGGTGCCAGCTGGAACAACCAGAACCTGCGCGCCGAGCTGTTCGGCAGTTTTGCCATCGGCGCCATCGGTCACGAACTGACTCTCGGCGCGGCGCAGACGAAATCGAACCAAGAGCAAACCGTAACCGGTCAATTCACCGGTGTGCAAAATCTTTATGCGCCGGTGGCGGTGCCGTGGCTGCCGATCAGCAAGACCACGGTGACGCCGGCCTTGAATGCCATCGATCGCGGTGCATACGTGACCGATCGGCTGACCTTTTCAGAGCACTGGCAATCGATTCTCGGCGCGCGCTACACCCGCTATACCAGCGACCAGGGCAGCAATAGTTATAAGGCCAACAAGACCACGCCGCTGGCGGCACTGATCTACAAATTCAATCCGGCGCTGATGGCTTACGCCTCGTATGCCACCGGCATCGAACAAGGCGACCGTGCACCGAATACCGCGAACAACGTCAACGAAGCCCTGCCGCCATCGATCAGCAAGCAGCAAGAACTCGGCATTCGCTGGCAACCCAGTGATCGATGGCTGCTCTCTGGCGCCGTCTTCGATATCGATCGCGCGGCCAGCTACGTCAACGAGCGCAATGTATTCGTGCAAAGCGGCCGCCTGCGCTACCGCGGTGTCGAACTGAGCGGGCAAGGCCAGCTGTCGCCCGCATGGTCGTTGCAATTCTCCACGCAGTATTTGCAAGCACGCTTTCGCGACATCAACGCCGCACTGCAAGACAAGACGCCGGAAAACACCCCCACGGTAACCGCTAGCCTGTTCGCCGAATATGCCGTGCCATACGTACCCGGCCTTGCACTCAACAGCGGCCTGTATTTCACCGGACGCCGCCCGCTGAACAACGCCAATCAGGGCTATATCGACAACTACACCCTGGCCGGCATCGGCGCGCGCTATGCCACCGTGATGCTCGGCAAGCGCGTGTTGTGGCAGCTCAATATCGACAACCTCACCGACAAACGTTACTGGGCCGCCACCGGCAACAATCGCCTGGCCATGGGGCTGCCACGCACCGCCAAGCTGACGTTGAAAATCGACTTGTGAGACATCGCAGCATGACTTCGAAAAGCACCTTCAAGCGCGCACTCGTAGCACTCACCCTGCTCTGCGGTTTCGCACTGGCATCGACACAAGCTACAGCGGCCGGTGCGGCCAAAACGGTTTTGCTGGTCGTGCGCAAAGACGGCAAAAGCCTGGCCTACGATCAGAAAATCGAACAGCATCTCAGCGCACGCGGCTTTGCCGTCACGCTGTACGACCAGTATCAGCCTGCGGCCAAGGCCAAGGATTTCGATCTGGTCGTGCTGTCGTCCACGGTGCGCTCACGCGACCTGCTCGACGCCTACCGCAACACACCGGCCCCCATGGTCACCTGGGAAAGCGATCTGCTTGACGATATGGCTATGAGCGGCAAGCGCCCGGACACCGACTTCGGCAAGCTCACCAAACAGCATGGCTGGTCAATGCGCCGCATCCACTGGCGGCCGGGCTAGCCGCCGGCATCGTCAACGTTTACGTCAAGAACGCGCCGATGAATTGGGGCAAGCCCGGGCTCGGCGCAAGCATCATCGCCACCGTCGCGGGCCAGCCGGAAAAGGTCGCCATCTTCGGCTATGAAAAAGGCGCCACGATGGACTACGAATCGCTGGCGCCCGCGCGGCGGGTGATGTTTTTCCTCGACAACGAAACCTTCGACAATCTCACCCCCGAAGGTTTACACCTGTTCGACGCCGCCATCGATTGGGCAATGGCACGCTGAAACCACCTTAGCGATTACCGCCCGCCATCTGCTGGCGGTAGTCGCGCAGCACCTGGTCCATCACCCAGTTCGTGCGTGCGCCGCTGTCGGCTGTCGATGGGCAGGCGCCCATCTGGCCGGTCAGTTCGGCGACGATGCTTTCGATCAACGGTTGCTGGATATGCAACGGGTTCTCGATCTTCCATTCGCTGATCCCCTTCGCGTTCTCGACGCGAATCGGCCCATTGCCGAAGGTAGCGAACGAGATGCGGCCATACGTACCAATGACCTCGATCTGATCGTGATGGATTGGGCTGTCGAAATTCCACAGCCCGGTGCCCAGCATGCCGTTGGCAAAGGCGAACGACATCGCCACGGTATCTTCCACCGAATACGCCTTGAGCTGGTTGCTGGCATGCCCGCTGGCGGCAACGATCGGGCCGAACAGCCAGTCGAGAATATCCAGGGTATGGCAGCCGATATCCATGAAAATGCCGCCGCCGGAGATATCCGGCTGCACATGCCAGGGTAGGTTTTTCGGATCGTGGTAGCGCGGATGATGCGGCTCGTACAGCATCGTGTTGACGATACGCGGGGTACCGATCACCTGCTCGTCAAACAATAGTTCGCGCACCTTGCGAAAGCGCGGCAACATGCGGCGGTAATACGCCACGAACACCGGCACCCCCGCCGCGCGCCCGGCCTGCATGATCTCAGCGCATTCGGCCGCATTCATCGCCATCGGCTTTTCCACATACACCGGCTTGCCCGCGGCGATAGCCATCAGCGCGTACTGCTTATGCGTGGAGGGCGGCGTGGCCACGTAGATCGCATTCACCTGCGGGTCGGCGATCAGCGCCGCGGCATCGTCATACCAGGCCGGCACACCATGGCGCTGGGCGTAATCGCGCGCCTTCTCGCCATCGCGGCGCATCACCGCCACCAGCGACGAGTTCGCGGTCGTACTGAAACCCGGCCCGCTCTTGACCTCGGTCACGGCGCCGCAGCCGATGATGCCCCAGCGAACAGCCTGCATCGGTTCGATATGAGCTGAGGTCATGTGGTCTTGAACTCCTGGCGAATGAATTGCTGATGGTACGCGTGAAAAACATCGACCTCGGGATGACGCGCACGCTCAGCCAAGTGCAACTGCAACGCGGCGCGCACCCTGGCATCGAGTGTGTCGAGATATTCAGGCGTGTATTGGCTGTGGTCGAGCACGCCGAAATGACAAGTGGGCTCGTGCAGGCGGGAGTGGAATCCCAGGTGGATGGTGATGCGGCGCTCGCTCAGCACGCCGGCGTAACCGCGATGCACGGTGTAGTTGTTATAAAACACCGCCTCGCCCGGCTGCAGCACGATTTGCAGGCCGTCGCTCAGCTCACCGGCATCGACCGGCGCCATCTTCTCGGTGTTGCCAAACACTGCCCGCTCTTGCGCAGTCAAGGCGCGGCGATGGCTGCCCGGCACAATCCATAGGCAGGGGTCGCGCGTCAGCGGCACATTCACCTGCACGTAGTTGAAGTGATAGCTATCGCTGAACCAGGCGGGGTCGATCTGCTCATCCGGCACCTGCATCACATCGCGATGCCAGCCCTGGCGATAGTCGATACCGGCCTCACCGTAAAACAGCGAGGCGCCGTCAATGACAATGCCCTCGCCGAGCAGCTCGCCGCAAAGGCCGACAATGGCCTCGTTGCAGATGATGTCCTGCACGCCGCGCACGTCTTTACCCGGCTGTAGAAATTGCAGGTTGCTCATGCGCCGGGCATCGGCGCGTTCGCTGCGCGACGCTTCCACCGCCGCCACGTAACGGGCAACGCTGGCATCGTCGAGCACCCGGCGAATCAGGTAACCCTGCTCGCGAAAAGCCGCGCGTTCGGCGGGGGTAAGCCCGGCTGCCGCCCTCTCGCTGCTGTCTCTCATGATGAAGTCATTCCTTACGAAATTTTCGGACGCAGTAACAAGCGTATATCGCTACCCAGCTGGCGCTGATCGAGCGTACGCAGTTGCCAACGGGCCGCCATGTCGGTCAGCGGCGGCAGGCACAGTAACGGCCGCGCGCGGTCGCCCAACAACAGCGGCGCCACATACAGCAGCAACTCATCGACCAGCCCCGCGGCGAACAGTTCGCCGCATAAGGTCGGGCCCGCCTCGACATGGACTTCGTTGCACCCGCGCTCAGCCAGCAAGGCCAGCACGGCATGCAGGTCCAGCGCCTGGTCATGCTCTGCCACGCTGACGCATTCGACCGCGGCAAAGCGCGGATCGACGGCGCTTGCCTGTGGCGCATGCAATAGCAAGGTCGGCGCGCTGCCGTCCAATAGGTGACTGCCTGATGGCGTGCGCAATCGGCGATCCAGCACCACCCGCAGCGGCGGGATAAAACCAGCGCCGACGGTATCCGCTGACGCGCCTAGCCGCACCGTCAGACGCGGATCATCCGCCAGCACCGTGCCACTGCCGGTGAGGATCGCCGAACTGCGTGCACGCCAGCGCTGCACATCCTCGCGTGCCGCCTCGCCGGTAATCCATTTCGACTCGCCATTCGCCAGCGCGGTACGGCCGTCCAGACTCATCGCCAGTTTCACTCGCAGCCACGGGCGGCCGCGTTCGATCCGGCTGAAGAAACCGATATTGAGTTCGCGCGCGGGCTCACGCATCAAACCCGTATCCACCACGATGCCGGCGGCGCGAAGCTTTTCGATGCCACGCCCGGCGACCTGCGGGAAGGGATCTTCCGCGGCAATCACCACACGGGCCACCCCGGCCGCGACCAAGGCATCCGCACAGGGCGGCGTGCGGCCGTAGTGCGCGCAGGGTTCCAGCGTCACATAGGCGGTGGCGCCGCGTGCGCGCGCGCCGGCCTCGCGCAGGGCGAACACTTCCGCATGTGGCTCACCGGCGCGCTGATGCCAGCCACTGCCGATGACCCCACTGCTATCGGCAATGACGCAGCCGACGCGGGGGTTGGGTTGGGTGCTGTAAAGACCGCGTTCGGCCAGGCGCAAGGCCTGCGCCATATGAAGATGGTCGAGTGAGGTAAACGGCGACGAAGGTATAGGCATACCCGTTATTGTCGCACCACCGGGCTGGCGCCGGTCCAAGCGCCTGGACAAAGGCGCCTAGCTTTTCTTGCCGCGACGTCCGCCGCCCTCGCCCAGCAGTGACAACTGCAAATGCTCCAGCCCCGGCAGGTCGCGTTCCAGCTTTTCGATTTCCTCGCGAAACGCCTGCACGTCTTCGAATTTGCGATACACCGAGGCAAAACGCACGTAGGCGACCTGGTCGAGCTTCTTCAACTCGCGCATCACCAGCTCGCCGACCTGGCGCGAAGGCACTTCGCGCTCGCTGCTCTTGCGCAAGTCGTTGATGATGGTGCGCACCGCCGCATCCACCGCATCGGTAGTCACCGGCCGCTTCTGCAAGGCCCGCTCGAAACTCACCCGCAGCTTGCGCTCGTCAAAGGTTTCGCGCCGCTCGCCGCTTTTCACCACGGTGGGCAGCTTCAGCTCGGCGGTCTCAAAGGTATTGAAGCGCTCGCCGCATTGCGGACACTCGCGCCGGCGACGCACGGTCGAGCCGTCCTCGGCTAGCCGCGAATCGATCACACGAGTGTCTTCGTGCTGGCAGAAGGGGCAATGCATCTAGCGAACCGGGAATCGAGAAACGCATACGAAACAGGAATCTTCAAGGATTCCCGTCAGCCCCTTCCCGATTCCCAGTTTCTCAGCCATACACCGGAAACTTCTTGCACTGCGCCGTCACGCTCTCACGGACCTTGGCGATCACCGCTTCGTCGCCCGGCGCATCCAGCACATCGCAGATCCAGTTCGTCAGCTCGATCACGTCGGCTTCTTGGTAGCCGCGCGTGGTGATGGCCGGGGTGCCGACGCGCAGGCCCGAGGTGACAAAGGGCGAGCGTGGATCGTTCGGCACGGCATTTTTATTGACCGTGATATGCGCCTTGCCCAGAGCGGCCTCGGCGTCTTTACCGGTGACTTCGCGGCCGATCATGTCGACCAGCATCAGATGATTCTCGGTACCGCCGGAGACCACGTTATAGCCACGCGCGATCAGGGTCTTGGCCATCGCCTTGGCGTTTTTCACGACCTGCTGCTGGTAAGCCTTGAACTCGGGTTCCAGCGCCTCTTTGAACGCCACGGCCTTGGCGGCGATGACATGCATCAACGGGCCGCCCTGGATACCCGGGAAGACGATCGATTGCAGTTTCTTCTCGTGCTCTTCGCTCAGGCCGGCAGCGATGATGAAGCCGCCGCGCGGACCACGCAGGGTCTTGTGGGTGGTCGAGGTGACCACGTGCGCATGCGGCACCGGGTTCGGGTATACGCCGGCGGCGATCAGGCCGGCGACGTGCGCCATATCCACGAACAGATAGGCACCGACCTTGTCGGCAATGGCGCGGAAACGCGCCCAGTCCACCACCTGCGAATAGGCGCTGAAACCGGCGACGATCATCTTCGGCTTGTGCTCGTCGGCGAGGCGCTCGACTTCGGCGTAGTCGATCAGGCCCTGCTCGTTGACGCCGTACTGCGCCACATTGAACAGCTTGCCGGAGATATTGACCTTGGCGCCGTGGGTCAGATGCCCGCCATGGGCCAGGCTCATGCCGAGAATGGAATCACCTGGATTGAGCAAGGCGAAGTACACCGCCTGATTGGCTTGCGAGCCCGAATGCGGCTGCACGTTGGCATAGGTGGCGCCGAACAATTGCTTGAGGCGCTCGATCGCCAACTTCTCGGCGACGTCGACATATTCGCAACCGCCGTAATAACGCTTGCCGGGATAACCCTCGGCGTATTTGTTGGTCAACACCGAGCCCTGGGCTTCCATCACACGGGGACTGGTGTAGTTCTCCGAGGCGATCAGCTCGACGTGGTCTTCTTGGCGACGGGCTTCGTCGGCAATGGCCTTGGCCAGTTCGTCGTCATAACCGGCGATCGTATCGTTCTTCGGGAACATCCTGACCTCTGTGCGTGGCAAGCGGGGAAGGCCGGAAAGTGTAGCTCCCATGGGCATTTGCAGCCACCGTCCCGGCAGTGCGCTCGGCTACGGCCCAGACCATGACGTAACTGATGATCAGCAACAGCAGCCAGGCGCCCAGTTTGGACAGCGGCACCATGCTCCAGGCCTGATGCTGGTGGGGGTAACGCCAGGCCTGGGTAAAGGTGCCGATGTTCTCGGCAAACCAGATAAACAAGGCCACCAGCAACAGCCCAAGCAGCAAGGGCATGCGGCGATGCGCATCACGGATGCGGAAATGAACCCAAGTCGGCCCGAACAACAGCGCCAAGGCCAAGAACAGCAACGGCCGGGCATCGGGCAAGAAATGGTGGCTAAAGAAGTTCAGGTAAATCGCCACCGACAGCGCCATGCCCGCCCATAGCGGCGGATGGCGCGTGAAGCGAAACTCGAACAGCCGCCAGGCACGCGCCAGATAGCTACCCACGGCGGCATACATAAAGCCGGTGAATAGCGGCACCCCGCCGATGCGCAGCACCGACGCCTCGGGGTAAACCCACGAGCCCATGGCGGTCTTGAACACCTCCATCGCCGTGCCGACTAGATGAAACAGCAAGATCACCCTGGCCTCTTCGCGGCTCTCCAGCCGCGCAGCCAGCAAGCCGCCTTGAATCAGCAGCGCCGCCACGGTCAAAAAGTCGTAGCGCGCCAGCCACGCCGCGGACGGATAGAAGGCCCAGGTCAGACATAGCAACGCCACCATGCAACCGCCAAACAAACAGGCTGAGGCTTGCTTTACCCCGAAGCAGACAAACTCGTGCAGGGCGACTGCCCACCGACCACGCGGCCGCGCCCAGCGCGCCGTGCGGCGATCCAGTTGCTGTAGCCGCCGCAGCGGGGTCACCCGATCCAGCAACGCTGTCGCGCGATTCATTGTTTTCCCTTCGTCATCTGTCGACCAGCGCAAAGGGAAAGCATGAAAGCCCGCGATGACCTGCCCGGGCCGGCTTATGGCAAAACGACGAACAACGGGAGTGCTTGCACAGGCAGCCGCTGGAATACCCGCCGCGCCAAGACAAAGTCGCGGCCTGACCACGCGCGACCCACGCGCCGATCCCAAGCAGCAGGCGCTAGACTCCTTTGGTTTCAATGGGATGGCGAAGAAAATCGCCGACTGATCAGCAGCCATGCCTGCTGACCCAGACGATGGCTCGACAACGGCTAGCTGAGCTTCGAATGCCCGCTATCGCCACCATCGCGGCTGGCCGCGGCGGCGCAAGGCCCGATACCCCCGCGGAGACGCTTCTTATCTGCCGCCCGGCCACGCGGTCACCGAATTGCCATGGCAGGGAAACGGCCGATCAGCGATAATCGGCGGTCTTTTCCCCTTTTCTTTGCCGGGCCGCCGACCAAGCGGCTTGCGGAACGCCCCCAGGGAGTCAGCATGAGCTCGCAATACATTTACACCATGAACGGGGTGAGCAAGATCGTCCCCCCGAAGCGTCAAATCATCAAAGACATTTCGCTCAGCTTCTTCCCCGGCGCCAAGATCGGCCTGCTGGGCGTGAACGGCGCCGGTAAATCCACCGTGCTGAAAATCATGGCCGGCGTGGATACCGACTTTCAGGGCGAAGCCCGTGCCCAGCCCGGCACCAAGATCGGCTACCTGGCGCAGGAGCCGCAGCTCGACCCCGAAAAGACCGTGCGCGAAGCGGTCGAAGAAGGCGTCGCCAACGTGCTCGATGCGCAAAAGCGTCTCGAAGAGGTGTATGCCGCCTACGCCGAAGAAGGCGCCGACTTCGACAAGCTGGCGAAAGAACAGGAACAGCTGGAAGGCATTCTCGCCGTCAACGACGCCCATGCACTGGAGCGTCAGCTGGAAGTCGCCGCCGACGCGTTGCGGCTGCCGCCGTGGGACGCCAAGATCGGGCCGCTGTCCGGTGGTGAAAAACGCCGCGTGGCACTGTGTCGCCTGCTGCTGTCCAAGCCCGACATGCTGCTGCTCGACGAACCGACCAACCATCTGGACGCCGAGTCGGTGGATTGGCTGGAGCAGTTCCTGCAGAGCTACCCCGGTACCGTCGTGGCCGTCACCCATGACCGCTACTTCCTCGACAATGCCGCCGAGTGGATTCTCGAACTCGACCGCGGCCGCGGCATTCCGTGGAAGGGCAACTACACCGAATGGCTGGAACAGAAAGGCGAGCGCCTGGCCCGCGAAGAAGCCGCCGAAAAGGGCCGTCAAAAAGCCCTCGCACGCGAGCTGGAGTGGGTGCGCTCGGCCGCCAAGGGCCGTCAGTCCAAGGGCAAGGCGCGTATCAACCGCTTTGAAGAACTGAACTCGGTCGAATACCAGAAGCGCAACGAAACCAACGAGCTCTACATCCCGCCGGGCGAGCGCCTGGGCCAGGAAGTGATCGAGTTCGTCAACGTCAGCAAATCCTTCGGCGACCGCCTGCTGATCGACGACTTGTCGTTCAAGGTGCCGCCGGGCGCCATCGTCGGCGTGATCGGTCCGAACGGCGCGGGTAAATCCACCCTGTTCAAGCTGATCATCGGCCAGGAAACGCCCGACCAGGGCGAAGTGAAGCGCGGCCATACCGTGCAGCTGGCCTATGTCGACCAGTCGCGCGACAGCCTCGATCCGAAAAAGAACGTGTGGCAGGAAGTGTCCGACGGCGCCGACATCATCACCATCGGCCGCTACGAGTTGCAGTCGCGCGCCTACATCGGCCGCTTCAACTTCAAGGGCACCGATCAGCAGAAGCTGGTCGGCAGCCTGTCCGGTGGTGAGCGCGGCCGCCTGCACCTGGCCAAGACCCTGATGCAGGGTGGCAACGTGCTGCTGCTCGACGAACCGTCCAACGATCTTGACGTGGAAACCCTGCGCGCCCTGGAAGACGCCATGCTGGAATTCCCTGGCTGCGCCATGGTGATTTCGCATGACCGCTGGGTCCTCGATCGCATCGCCACCCACATCCTGGCGTTCGAAGGCGACTCGCACGTCGAATTCTTCCCCGGCAACTACAACGAGTACGAAGCGGACAAAAAGCGTCGTCTCGGCGATGAAGGCGCCCGCCCGCATCGCGTGAAGTACAAGAAGCTGGTGTAAGGCTTCGGCCCCTTTTTGATCAGGGGCATTGGAGAAGGGAGGCAAGAGCGCTACCCCCTCCCAACCTCCCCCTGCAGCCAGGGGGAGGGGCAAAAGCATCAGCCCCCGCTGAGGGGTTAAAGGTACGACTCCCTCCCCTGCTCGCAGGGGAGGGTTGGGGAGGGGTCAAACCCGCCTCACCCCGCAACACCAAAATTCCAAGGAGCCCCCGATGCACTTCATGCAAGCACTACAACAAGCATGGACCCGCAACCATTCGCTGGTCTGCGTCGGCTTCGATCCCGAACCCACGAAATTCCCCGCTCAATTCCATGGCAAGCCCGATGCCGTGTTTGAATTCTGCCGCGCCATCGTCGACGTCACCGCCGACCTGGTCTGCGCCTACAAGCCGCAAATCGCCCACTTCGCCGCCCTGCGCGCCGAAGACACGCTGGAACGCCTGATCGCGTACATCCATGCCAAGCATCCCGGCATTCCGGTCATCCTCGACTCCAAGCGCGGCGACATCGGCAGCACCGCACAGCACTACGTCAGCGAAGCGTTCGATCGCTACGGTGCCGATGCCGTCACCATCAACCCGTATATGGGTCGCGATTCGGCGCAGCCCTTTCTCGACCGCGCCGACAAAGGCGTGATCCTGCTCTGCCATACCTCCAATCCCGGCGCGGCCGATCTGCAAGATCTCGACGTCGGCGGCAAACCGCTTTATCAGCATGTGGCGCAGATCATCGCGCGCGACTGGAACACCCACGGCAATTGCGCCCTGGTCACCGGCGCCACCTGGCCCGAGCAACTCGCCGAAGTGCGCGCATTGATTGGCGACATGCCCTTGCTGGTGCCCGGCATCGGCGCGCAGGGCGGCGATGTCGAAGCCGTGCTGCGCCACGGCCGCAGCGCCAACGGCACCGGCCTGATGATCAACTCCTCGCGCGCCATCCTCTACGCCAGCAATGGCGAAGACTTTGCCCAGGCCGCACGCGCCGCCACGCAAGAGCTGCGCGACACGATTAACCGCTATCGCTGATCCGCTTCGCATAGAACATGACGGGCTGGCTAGAATGACCAGCCCTGTTCGCGCATGGAATCGTCACGCATGTCAGAGGACATCCCACGGATCGATGTCGAGGCCGCAACGCTGACCCGCGACGAACTCATCGCGCTGCTGCAAGACGAGCCCACACCCCGTCGATTCATCGGCACCGACTTCTCGGGCGCAGACCTGTCTCGACTCAGCTTGAATCATTGCGAATTCCAGCGCTGCATCTTGATCGGCACGCACTTCCTTGGCAGCGCCCTGGAAGGCACGCACTGGAAAAACTGTCGCGGTGCGCAAGCTTCTTTCGAAGCAGCCAACCTGCTGGACGCCACCTTTGCCAACTGCGATTTCAACAACAGCCGATGGCTGCGCGCCAAGCTCTCCCATGCCAGCTTCGTCGAGTGCAAGCTGACCGGCGCCAACCTCGCCCATTGCGACAGCCTCGGCCTTAGCTTTAGCGATACCTTGCTGCGGGCAGCGCTGCTATCGGGCATGTCGTTTTGCAAAGCCACCCTGCAAAACCTGGATTTCACCGACGCCGACCTCAGCCACACCGATTTTCGCGATGCCGTTTTCGAAGGCGGCAGCCTCGCCCATGCGCGCATCGTTGGTGCCAAGTTCGCCGGTGCCGATCTTCGCGGCGCCGACCTCAGCGGCTTTGAACTGAACGACGCCAAGCGCTTCAAGGGCGCAACCATTTCCCGCGCACAAGCCGCCATGTTTCTTGCCGAGCTGGGCGTCTCGGTCATTTAGACGGCCAGGTAACGCATCGAGCACCTCGTGCGATAGTCACCGCCTCGCTCCCGAGAGCCCTGCTATGCCCGTACCGACGCATAAAAACGACCCGTCCAACCCGACACGCCGTCGCCTGCTGCAAGCCGCCGCCCTGACACTGGCCGCTGCCGCCTGCCCGCTGCCATTGCTCGCCGCTGCGCCACGCTCGCGGCTGATCCTGCTCGGCACCGCGGGCGGCCCCACCCCCAAACCCAACCGTGCCGCACCCGCGCAAGCCATCGTCGTTGACGGGGTGATCTACGTGATCGACTGCGGCAACGGCGTGGCCCGGCAAATGGTCTTGGCCGAACTCAAGCTCGATGCCATCCGCAACGTCTTTATTACCCACCAGCACTCCGACCACAACGCCGACTACGGCAATCTGCTGTGGCTGGCCTGGGCCGCCACCTTGAAAACCCGTGTCGATACCTGGGGCCCGCCGCCATTGAAAGAGATGACACGACTCTTTCTGGCGATGAACGACAGCGACATCCAAACGCGTATCGCCGACGAAGGCCGGCCGCCGCTGGCACCGTTGATCGTGCCGCACGAACTCACTACAGCCGGCGTCGTAATGCAGGACGAGCGCGTCAAAGTCACGGCGGCTCTGGTGCAGCATCCGCCCGTGGTGCCTTCATTCGCCTATCGTTTCGACTGCCCGGACCGGAGCATCGTGATTTCCGGCGACACCCGCCCTTCGGATAACTTGATCACGCTGGCCCACAACGCCGACGTGCTGGTGCATGAAGTGATGTACATGCCGGCGCTGGATCGACTGATCGCCAGCGAGCCCGATGCCAAGCATCTGCGCGAGCATCTGCTGGCCAGCCACACCAGCGCCGAGCAAGTCGGCCGTGTCGCCACCGCCGCCGGGGTAAAGACGCTGGTGCTCTCCCACTTCGTACCCGGCGGCCTGCCGGCGATCAGCGACGAGACCTGGCGCGATGCCGTGCGCCCGCACTTCAAGGGCAAGCTGGTGATCGGGCGTGATTTGCTGGAGCTGTGAGTATGACCGTATTGCGATGGGCATCGCTGCACTCGGCCCAAGCTACTATCCGGCGAAGGCCTTGACGATATAGTCGGTGTCGCGTCGTAGCAGGGTTTCGTTAAAGCCCAGCTCCAGCTTGCCGGATTCGAGATCCTGGATAAGGATGTTCGCTGACTTCATGCGCTCTTGCAGGCCAGCCTGTTTGTCGGCGGCAATGTGCACGAAGTGAATATTGGTGCCGTGCTCGACCCGCTCTACGGTGAACCCTTCGATAGCCGACAACTTCTCCAGCAAGCGATCGCCCGCCGCACGCACCCGCGCAAAGCGCTCCTCAAAACCATCGAGCGTACCCAGCGCCAACAGCGCCGGCTCCCAGCCGTGATACACCGTGCCGCCGAATAGGTGGCGAGTCTCGCGCGCCTTGGCCATCATCTCCTTGCTACCGGCGAGAATCGCGCCAAACGGCGCCCCCAGGTATTTGTACAGCGACACGTAAACCGTATCGAACAAGGCGCTGTACTTGCTGGGAGAAAAACCCTCCGCCCCGCTATTGAGCAACAGCCGCGCACCGTCCAGGTGCATGCCGATGCCCTTCGATCGCGCCAGTGCCGAAATCTTCGACACCAACTCGTATGGCAGCATCGCACCATCGGCGCGGCGCACCGGGCTTTCCAGGGAAATAGCCCCGACCGAAAGCGGATACGCGCCTTTTTCGGTCAGCGTAATCGCCGCCTCCACTTCTTCGAAGCTTGGCGCTGCGCGCCCGGGTGCCAAGGGCAAAAGATTGATATTGCTCAGCGTCGTGACCGCGTCGCTCTCATCCCGGTACACATGGCTTTCCTGCTGCACCAACGCACGCCGGTGCTCACCACATAACAAGCGCAACGCCACTTGATTGGCCAGCGTGCCGGTCGGCATAAACGCCGCATCTTGCTTGCCCAGCAAGGCCGCAAAGCGCTGCTCAAGATCGCCAACGGTGCCGCCCTTCAAATACGCATCCTTGGACTTGTCCAGCTTCTGCAACAGCTGATCGACGCGGGCGATGATGTCCCGGCTATAACGTGGCACGTCATCACCCGCCAATAACACGGCATCGTTGATGTGCTGCGGATCCTGCGGACTCTTCGGCGAAGCGGCCATCGCCACCGGCGCAAACAACGTCGCCCCCGACAACAAACCCGTAGCGGCACCCAGCGAAAGAGACGAACGAAGAAAGTCGCGGCGATCCATAATCGTTCCTGCCGACAGGCCAAAGAGAGGTCAGCCGATCATAACGACAGGCAACACGGCGGCTATCGGTCAAAGGTCATAGTCAGTGAAAGCGCCAAGCTCATCCAAGCCACGTGGGTTGAGGTGAGCGAAGCGAACCCCAACCATTTGCGACGACTCTCGATGTCGGGCATCACTTCGTTCAGCCCAACCTACTCTCGCCCTGATCTGCTGCATTCGCGAAACGCCATCAAGCTGCCGCCAACGCATAACGCCGTCCGCGCAACCAGCGCTCGGCGGGTGCGGACAACCAGCGTTCCATCGCGGCGCCGAGCAGCCAGCACAGCGGCAGTGCGGGCAAGTACCAGAGAAAGCCGTAAGCGACATCGCTGCCGTTGGCTTTGTAGAGGCGCACGATGGCGAACACGATGAACATATGAGTGAGGTAGATCTCGTAGCTCAGGCGCCCCCATGCACGCAGCCAGCCGAAGCCGGGCAACGGCTTGCTATCGCCTGACGCCTGCCGTTGATCGCAAGCGATCAGCAGGCTCAGCGTGGAGAAGGTCAGCAGCAGCATGCAGCCCTCGCCTAGCCACGGCCAGAGCAGGCCTTCGATCGTAAAGATAGCGGTTAGCCCGATGATGCCGGCCCACTGGAAAGCATGGACCGCCCATCGGGGTGCGCGCCAATGCGCCACCAGCAACGCGCCAAGTACGCCGGTGGCGATCGCTGCCATGCCTGGCAGGTAGGCTTTTTCTTGCCAGATCTCGTTGGCTTCAAGCGCGCCGCGTGTCCACGGCAAAGTAAGTGCGAACGCAAACAACAAGGGCGCCAGCACCCAGGCACGGCGAGTCAGCAAGCAGACAATGGGGAAGCCTAGATAAAACACTTCTTCGATCGACAACGACCACAGCACATCCCAGCCGCCGGGCAGATAGCCGGTCATGCCTTCGTACCAGTTCAAATGAAGACCTAGCGCAGCGAAGATGGCGCGCGGCAGGCTTTGGCCGTCTCGCTTGATCACATAGTCGGTGACGCCCAGCAGATGCATCAGGCTAAGCACCGCGACGATGGCGAGCAGGCACGGCACGATGCGGGCGAAGCGTCGCGCATAGAACGCACGCATGTCGATATGGT
>NZ_JAPDPE010000070.1 GCF_026283955.1 Dyella silvatica
GATCATCGAAAGTACGACCACCACGGTGTACTGCTACGACCGTCTCGGCCGTCGCTCCAGCAAACAGCTGACCGTGGCTGGAAACACCGCCACCACCCGCTACGGCTATACCGCCGGTAGCCGCCTCACCAGCCTTACCTATCCCAGCGGCGCCCAGGTCAGCTATACCCGCAACAGTAATGGTCAGATCACCGCCGTCAGCCTCACGCCGGCCGGTGGCGGCAGCGCCGTGTCGCTGGTCAGCAATGTCAGCTACCAGCCGTTCGGCCCGGTCAGCAGCTACACCCTGGGCAGCGGACAAACCATTACCCGCAGTTTCGATGCCAACGGCCAGCTCAGTGGCGTCACCAGCCCGGCACTCAACCTGCAATGGAGCCGCGATGCGGCCGGCAACATCAACACGCTGAGCGGCGCCAACAGCGAAAGCTACGCCTACGATCCGCTGCAACGCCTTACCGGCATCAATGACCCCACCGGCAAAGCGATCGAGGCCTATACCTACAGCAAGACCGGCGACCGTCTCAGCAAGACCGGCGGCCTCTTCGCCACCGGCACCTACGCCTACGCCAGCGGCACCCACCACCTGCTCAGCACCGGCGCGGCCGCGCGCACCTACGACGCGGCCGGCAACACCGTCACCAACCAGCTGGGTGCTGATCAGTACATCTATCGCTACAACGCCCGTAATCGCTTGGAGAGCGTCAACCGTGATGGTCAGGATGTGGCCAGCTATACCTACGATGCCAACGGGCAGCGCGTGCGTAAGACCGCGAGCTTCCCCAGCGCGATCGATATGCGCTTTGGGTATGACGAGGCATCGCGGCTGCTGACCGAGCAATCGGCCAGTGGCTCGCGCGATTACGTGTGGTTGGGTGAGTTGCCCATTGCAGCCATCGACAACACCGGTACCAGCAGCACGGTGAACTATGTTCATGCCGATGGATTAGGTACGCCGCGTGCGGTGACCAATGCCACCGGCACGACACTGTGGCAGTGGAGCTATGCGGGGAATGCGTTTGGGGAGCAACAACCAACGTCAGCCAGTGGTTATGCCTTCAATCTGCGCTTCCCGGGGCAGTACTTTGATGCGGAGTCAGGGATCAGCGACAACATCAACCGGGGTTATGACGCGGCTACCGGGCGGTATGTAGAGAGTGACCCGATTGGATTATCCGGTGGCGTCAGCACATATGCTGCGGTTGGTAATGGTCCGCTAAGTGGTGTCGATCCACTTGGGCTAGCTACAGATGTCTGGATTATGTACCACCCCATACCGCTAACCTTAGGTGCAAATCATGAGTTCATTGTGTTCAAAGACACAAATTCAACTCAGGGTTACGTACTTCGCGCAGGTCCTTCCGGTAGCTATCCTTCGGAATATGCACCATTCAATAGTTCGGCCACCGATCCGGCGACGAACAAAGATATGTATATTCAAGCCACATTTAGTACCTGGGAGAAATCACAAGAGTCGATGAGTCATGATAATCATAATCTATTAGGTTCAGATGTAATTTTGCCTGACGATATAAGTGTTGTGATAAAAGAGGCGCAAGATATTGCGTCAACTTTTAATAAGGCGCAAATTACTTACCGTGCGAAAACCACTAACTCAAATGCGTTTGCGAACGCTGCCTATTATGCGATCACTGGGCGACTTCCTTCTAATCAGGACTCAGCCCCAGGGCATGGAACAAGATTGCCAGTAAATTTGCTGCAGTGCCATTAAGGTGGCGCTCAAAGATTTTTGGGGAGTGCGATCGTGAAAAAGAATGGCAGTCAAGGGTTGGTGGCATTTTTCTTCCTTATTGGTATGTGCTCATGCCCGGCGGAGAGTGTCGATAGTTGCGGTCTCGATAAGTTTGTTACCGGCCACCTTAATGGTTTTTCCGCTGGGTATAGGGAAAAGAATTTTGCGCAAATGTATGATTCCTCTCTCAGACTCCCTGTGAATGAAGGCGAATTTATATATTTATTGAAGAGGGCGCACTTGAGTTTCGAAGTGCGCGCGGAAGGGGTGGGGGCCATTTGTCATTACGCACCCCAGCGAACGTTGATTAAGGACGAAAGTATTACGAAGGTATATGTCATAACGGACGTAGCCAAACTACGTCCGGGACGTGGTGTGTATTTTTCAGCCTTTGTGAATGATTTTGGTCAGGTCGTCTATGTGGAAAACAATTTCACGTATGAAGGCCCATGATAGAAAAGGTGAAGTGGCAAGTACTGGCAATACACGAGCATCAAGTAGGCAGGTTGGGTTGAGCGAAGTAGTACCCATCGTGACAAGTCGCTGCAAATCGTTTGGGTTCACTCACGTTCACCGCAACCCGTAGACTCACATCAACCCTGTTTTCGACGAATCAACTCGCACTCAAGGTTCACGACTATGCGTAGGTTGGCTATTGCTACTGCTTTGATGCTTTTCGGCTCGCACAGCTTTGCCACCGAACCTTTAACAGGTGCAGATCGTGCCAAGCAACTTGGTGGTCAGTATGCGGTTGGCAAAGAAGCTTGCAGTGTTCCAGCGGAGCAGCTTAAGGCCTTCAAACAGTTGGCTGACCAGGAGTTGCATGGTGATGCAGCACTCACCACGGCTTATAAGCAAAGCGTCAAGGACATCAGTGCTGCCATTCAACATGACGCTAAATGGCAAGCATCCACGAATAAGACTATGACGTGTGTACCGACGCGCCTGTACTTTGCTCAAGTCATGATGAAGTGGAAAAGCCAAACCGACGGAGCCGGCAAGTAGGTTGGGCTGAACGAAGTGATGCCCAACATGGCGAGTCGCCGCAGATCGTTGGGGTTCGCTTTGCTCACCGCCAACCTACGGCTCACGCCTTGAACACTTTGTTCGGCGTATCGAGTGGCTCACCACAGAAACCAGGTGTGCCGTTACCGGCACACCCGGGTTGCTCATCGCATCACTACATCCGTGCTGACGAATCAATTGACGATGGAGGCCTTGCAGGCTTTGTTAGTTGAACCGGGGCCGCCGAGATAGAAACTTGGCCCGTGGAATACGGGTTTGCGGCCAATCGTGCTGACGCCATCGGGCAGGCCGTTGGCGAATTCGTCGCCCAACATGCCGGCCAAGGCCAGGGTGTAGCACTTGGGATAGGTCAGCAGGAGTTGTGCCTTGTCCAGGTCGACGTCGGCGGTTTTCTCGTTTTTGTTCAAGTAGCGCATGGCGGTGATGTATGCCGCTTGCTTGTAGCCGAGGTCGGCGAATTTGCCGCTACCCATCGGTAGACTGGGGCCGCCATCGGGTGCGGCGATTTCGCCACCCGCATCGAAGGTGAGCGCGCTGCTGGCCTTGGCCAGGTCGCCTTCGTACAGGCTGGCGGGGTAGTAGCCGATCCAGTCGCCGTTGACCTTTAGCCACCAGTTGCCGGTTTTGTTTTTGCGGTGCCATGCCACCTTGATCACTCGCTGCGCGCCGCCGCTCTTGCTGTATTCGTCATTGGCAAAGGCGCTGCCGAATACCACCTTGGGCGAGGTCTGCACAAAGTCCTTGCACTCCAGGTTGTAGCAGCCGGTCTTGTTGTAGCCGTCCTGGGTGGAATAGATAAACGGGGTGGGCTTGGGGGTTTTCCATGCCAGCGGTTGTACTTGCCAGCCGACTTCGAGGGTTTGTGTCTCGTGCTTGCTGTTGTCGCCGGAGACCCAGATCTGCATCAGCGACATGCGGTAGTCGTCCATGGCCGGATCGACCGGCGGCTTCCACACGTTCAAGTCGGCGCCACCGCCATTCACATGCGCCGGGTTGGTGCGCACGACGACGTATTGATGGTCGCCGACCTTGGGTGTTTCCACCTGGGCGGCTTTTGCGCTTGCTAGCAATGGCTTGGCGCGTACGCCCTTCTTCAAAAAGCTTTTCAGGCTGGGATAGCTCGCCACGTCGCGAATATCCAACCGGGCAAACGGCACGGTGCCGCCACCGCAGGTTTCACTCAAACCTGCCGAACTTTCTTCGGCCTGGCTGATGCCGGGAATATCGTCATCGCCGGGCGGGGTATCCACGGCGCTGCCGCCGCGCAGGGCGGGCTGTTGTGCGGCGGGGATGCAGTCGAAAATCTGGCCGTCCATCTGGATGGTCTTGACCACGGTAAGACCGCTGTAGGCATTGTCGATGTACTTCGATATGCGCTCGAATTCGGCGCGGCTGATCTTGCTGCCGGCCTTGGTCAACTGCTCGTAGGTGATTTTCTGGGTGGCTGCCCTGAACTGTTGGAACTCGGGCGTGATCGAGGGAAACGCAGCGTCGGAGTACACCCAGCCCTTGGGAATGGCACTGGCCGAGCGCACCTGCAGCGCTACCGGCGGATTGGCAATCGGCGGCATCACGGCAGCAGGGTCAGGCTCGTGGCCTACCGTGCTGCCAGGGCTGGATGCGGCTGAGGCGATGCCTACGGTGCCGATCAGCAGCAAGCTTCCGATGGCGAGGTATAAGCGGTGGCGCGCGGGCGCCAGGGATGATTTCGTCATGTGAGTTAATCTCCGCTGCGTTTATGAAGGGAACGACTTATCGTTGCGCAGGGCTTAAGCGCCCACGCGGTGGTTATCCAGCATGAAAAACCGGGCCCCCTGACCCGTTCGAGCTTGTTCAACGGCAACGCGTGCTACGAGGGGGCGATGAGCAGGCTCATAGCTACAACGCGAAAGAAATCGCGACACCCTACCTGGGTGATCGGGCGGTGCCTCCAGGGTGCATTCGCCGAAGATGGATTTGGACGTCTATATATATGGCTGCCGTTGCCATCAAACCGATCTGGCGACCGCTGCATCGTCTCGACGCATGCCAGGGCCGGCCATGGATGCCGTGCCACGGTATGTGGGCGGCGCATACCTTGCATAGCGGCACGACCGCCGGGCCGTACCGTTGCGCATCCAAGCGGTGGCGCCGCTTGGCGACTCCGCGGGATAGAACGCACACCTGCCGCGCGGCATGCAAGCTAAACTGCGCGGCATGGCTCCCACTTCCCGTAAGCGCCAGAAGCGCACCGCCACCCCGCCGTCCACGCCGCACGTGAGACCAGCACCGACGCCTGCACCTGGCGCTGTGCCGGTTCCGGCCGACAGCTCGACCCGCGCCACCCGCGTACTGAGCTGGCTGTTGCAGAAGCTGCCGCCGCATATCCGCGAGAAGGCGCTGGACTATCTGGTGCTGACCCGCATGGACCGACCGATCGGTGCGCTGCTGTTGCTGTGGCCGACTTGGTGGGCGCTGTGGCTGGCCGCCGGTGATTTCCCGCCGCTGAAGCCGCTGATTATTTTTACCCTCGGCGTGTTCGCCATGCGCGCCGCCGGCTGCGCCATCAACGACTTTGCCGACCGCAAGCTCGACCCCCAGGTTGCCCGCACTGCCGGGCGGCCGATCGCCAGCGGGCGGGTCACGCCGCGTGAGGCGCTGCTGGTGTTCGCTGCTTTGCTGGTGTTCGCCTTCGTGCTGGTGCTGTTCACCAATGCGCTGACCATCAAGCTGTCATTTGCCGGCGCCGCGCTGGCGGCGATTTATCCTTTCACCAAGCGCTACACCCACATGCCGCAGGTGGTGCTGGGCGCGGCGTTTGGCTGGTCGATACCGATGGCGTTTGCCGCTGTGACCAACAGCGTGCCGCCGCTGGGCTGGCTGTTATTCATTGCCCATATCCTGTGGTCGGTGATTTACGACACCGAATACGCCATGGTCGATCGCGATGACGATCTCAAAGCGGGCGCCAAGTCGACGGCGATTTTGTTTGGCGATGCCGACCTGCCGATTCTCGGCATTCTGATGGCTACCTTCTTGCTGGCGATGCTGTTTGTCGGCCAGCGCGCCACGCTGGGCTGGCCATACTGGCTGGGCCTGTTCATCGCCGCGGGTTTGTTCGGGCGGCAGCTGTGGCAGATTCGTGCCCGCGCCCGCGATGCCTGCCTTATGGCCTTTCGTGATAACAACTGGCTCGGTATGGTGTTATGGATCGGTATCGCGCTGGCACTGGCCGTGCGCTGAGGAGAGTCACGTTTGCTGTTTTGGAATCGCTTATCGCTTCGCCACGGCCTGATCGCCGCAGGCACCGTTGTCGCCCTGCTCGCCGGTTGCACTCATCCATCGGTCAAGCCGGTGAGCCCCTCGACCACCACCACCACCGACACGCCGGTTACCTGGAATACCTTGCCGCCGACCAGCGACACCGAGGTGGTCGCGGGCTTCAAGGCGTGGCGCGCGGGCTGCGTCAAACTTCAGAACGATGCCGTCTGGGCAAAACCGTGCCAGGCGGCGGCCAAGCTGCCGTTGTCACCGGCGGCGGTGCGCGATTTCATGCAAAGCCAGCTGGACATTTATGCGCTGGGCACCGACGAAGGGCGCGAGGGCCTGATCACCGGCTACTACGAGCCGGTATATGTCGGCAGCCTGACGCGCACGGCCAAGGCAACAGTGCCGGTTTATGCGGTGCCTGACGATCTCATCGTAGTCGCGCTGGATGAGGTCTACCCCGAACTCAAGGGCAAGCGCCTGCGTGGACGGCTTAAGGGCCGTACGCTGGTTCCTTACGATGCGGCATCGACGATTGCCAGCAATGGCTCGAAGGCACCGGTGATTGCCTGGCTGACCAATCCGATGGATTTGCAGTTTCTGCAGATCCAGGGATCGGGCCGTGTGCAATTGCCCGGCGGCCGTCAATTGCGGCTGGCTTATGCCGACCAGAACGGGCGCCCTTACCGCGCCATCGGCAAATGGCTGGTGGAACAAGGTGAGCTGAAGTCGGCCGATGTCAGCATGCAAAGCATTCGCGCCTGGGCCACGGCGCATCCGGCGCGCATCGCCGACATGCTGGCGAGCAATCCCAGCTATGTGTTCTTCGAGCGCAAACCCGACAGCAACGATGGCCCCTCTGGTTCGCTCAACGTGCCGCTGACGGCGGGTTATAGCGTGGCGGTCGATCGTCGGGCGATTCCTTTGGGCAGCTTGGTGTGGATGTCGACTACGACGCCGGATGGCCTCAACCTGTCGCGCCCGGTGGCGGCGCAAGACACCGGTGGCGCGATCGCCGGCACCGTGCGCGCCGATCTGTTTCTGGGTACCGGCGATTCGGCCGGCGAGCTGGCCGGGCGTATGAAACAGGCTGGACGGCTGTGGCTGCTATGGCCCAGAGGCGTGGCCTTGCCCAGTGCCTCGGCGAAATAACCCGGCCGGGGCCGTGTTATGCCCTTTGGCCATCGCATATTCATGCGTGGCATAAGGCCGCATGGCAGGACAAGCTCTTAACATCATCGACGCCAACATCAGCGATAACTAATGCCAGCTGAATGTTTCGGCATTCGGATGTTCGTCGACGATACTCGGAGGATGGCAGAGATATGAGGAAGATCCCGTTCGTACTGGGTGTGTTGGCAACCTTGGCCGTGGCATCGCTGCAGGCCAAAGAGGTGACCCTGCTCAATGTGTCTTACGACCCCACCCGCGAGCTTTACCGCGACGTCAATCAAGCCTTCGCCGCACAATGGCAGACCCAGCATGGCGACAAGCTGACGGTGGAAATGTCCAACGGCGGCTCGGGCAAACAGGCACGCTCGGTGATCGATGGCTTGCCCGCCGATGTGGTGACGCTGGCCCTGGCTTATGACATCGACGTACTTGCCGATCGCAAATTGCTCGCCAGCGATTGGCAGCAACGCCTGCCCGAAAACGCCTCGCCCTATACCTCGACCATCGTGTTTCTGGTGCGCAAGGGCAACCCGAAAGGCATTCATGACTGGGCCGACTTGATCAAGCCGGGCCTGCAGGTGATTACCCCGAACCCGAAAACGTCGGGTGGTGCGCGCTGGAACTACCTGGCCGCCTGGGGCTATGCGCTGACACAGCCCGGCGGTGACGACAACAAGGCGCGCGCGTTTGTCAGCGCGCTCTATAAAAATGTCCCGGTGCTCGACACGGGTGCCCGTGGCAGCACCAATACCTTTGCCCAGCGCGGCATCGGCGATGTGCTGCTGGCGTGGGAGAACGAAGCGCTGCTGGTGCAAAAGCAGCTGGGCAAGGACAAGTTCGAGATCGTCACGCCGTCGGTCAGCATTCTTGCCGAACCACCGGTGGCCGTGGTCGACAGCAATGCCGACAAACACGGCACCCGTGCCGTGGCCGAGGCGTATTTGAAGTTTCTGTACACACCGGAAGGCCAGACCATCGCCGCAAAGAATTTTTATCGCCCGCGCTCGGCGGATATCGCGGCCAAGTTTCCAGGCCAGTTTCCGACGCTGAAGACCTTCACCGTCAACGAGGTGTTCGGCGATTGGCGCAAGGCACAAACGCGGTTTTTCAATGACGGCGGCGAGTTCGATCGCCTCAATCAAAGCCGCTAAGGTCGGTCGATGCAGCGTCGTCGTGTTTTACCTGGATTCGGCCTCAGCCTGGGATACGTGGTGACGTATCTCGGGCTGATCGTATTGCTACCGCTAGCGGCCCTGGCATGGAAGGCCTCCGGCGTAGGCCTGCATCAGTTGCTGCAACTGCTTAGCTCGCCACGCACCCTGGCCGCCTTGCGTCTGAGCTTCGGGGGCGCCCTGGTGGCTGCCGTATTCAATGCCGTGATCGGCTTGCTGGTGGCCTGGGTCATGACTCGCTATCGCTTTCCCGGTCGCCGCCTGCTCGATGCATTTATTGATCTACCGTTCGCCCTGCCCACGGCGGTGGCGGGTATCGCCTTGACCGCCATCTACGCGCCCAATGGCTGGCTCGGCCAATGGCTGGTGCCGCTGGGCATCCAGATCGCCTACACCCCACTGGGGGTGATGATGGCGATGGTCTTCGTCGGCTTTCCTTTTGTCGTGCGCACCTTGCAACCGGTACTCGAAGCGATGGACCGCGATGTCGAAGAGGCCGCCGCCAGCCTGGGCGCCACTCGGTTACAAACCTTTATGCGCGTGATCCTGCCGATGCTGATGCCAGCCTTGCTCACCGGTTTTGCGCTGGCCCTGGCACGTGCCGTGGGCGAGTACGGCTCGGTCATCTTTATCGCCGGCAATATCCCCATGCATTCAGAGATCGCACCGTTGCTGATCGTGGAAAAACTGGAACAAGTCGACTATGCAGGCGCCGCCGCGCTGGGCGTGGTCATGCTGTGCTTCTCATTTGTGCTGCTCATCGTCATCGCGCGACTGCAGCGCTGGAGCGGCCGCTGGGCGGAGCGTTCCGCATGAAGGCCACCCCTCGCGTATCCCGACCGGTCTCCTGGCCGCGACTACTGCTGCATATTTTGCTGATCCTCATCGTCGTCTGTTTTATGGGCGTGTTCTTGTTGCTGCCGCTGGCCACCGTCTTTGTCGAGGCGCTGCGCAGCGGCGTCCACGCCTTTATGCAAGCCATCGCCCAGCGCGAGGCCTTGTCCTCGATGCGACTGACCTTATTTGTCGCGGCGATCGCCGTACCGCTGAACCTGATCTTCGGCGTGGCGGCGGCCTGGGCGATGACCCGCTTTGAGTTTCGCGGCAAGGCCTTGCTCGGCACCTTTATCGATTTGCCGTTTTCGGTATCGCCGGTGATCTCAGGCCTGCTTTATGTGTTGCTGTTCGGTGCGCAAGGCTGGTTTGGCCCCTGGCTGGATCAGCATGGCGTGCGCATCATTTTCGCCGTGCCCAGCCTGGTGCTGGTGACCATCTTCATTACCCTGCCGTTTGTGGCACGCGAACTGATTCCGCTGATGCAGGCGCAAGGCAGCGATGAAGAAGAAGCCGCCCGCGTGCTGGGTGCCAGCGCCTGGCAGATGTTTTTTCGCGTGACCTTGCCGAATATCCGCTGGGCCCTGCTATACGGCGTGCTGTTGTGCAAGGCGCGGGCGATGGGCGAGTTCGGTGCGGTCTCGGTGGTCTCCGGGCATATTCGCGGGCTGACCACCACGATGCCGCGGGAAGTCGAAATGCGTTACAACGAATACGACTATGTCGGCGCCTTTGCGGTGGCCTCGCTGCTGGCCCTGCTGGCGCTGCTCACCCTAGCGGTAAAGACCTTGCTGGAATGGCGTTACGGCGATCAAATCGCTCAGCACACGCCCGCTGGACATTGAGAACGGATAGCCGATACCTATGACCTTGCTGCTGTCCCATCTCAGTCGCCACTTTACCGACGCTGCCGCGCTGGACGATGTCAGCCTGGCGATCGCACCCGGCGAATTTCTGGCCCTGCTCGGCTCGTCCGGCTCAGGCAAAACCACCTTGCTGCGCATTCTCGCCGGCCTTGATTACCCGCAGACCGGCAGCGTGACCTGGGGCGGGCATGACCTGCTCAATATGAATGCGCGCGAGCGCAAGGTCGGCCTGGTGTTTCAGCACTACGCGCTGTTTCGCCATTTAACCGTCACCGAAAACATCGCCTTTGGCTTGCGCGTGCGTCCGCGCCATGCACGGCCAGCGCGGGCGGAAATCAGCGCGCGGGTGGAAAAATTGCTCAAGCGCGTGCAATTGGAAGGCTATGGCAAACGCTTTCCGGCACAGCTATCGGGCGGTCAGCGCCAGCGCGTGGCCTTGGCCCGCGCACTGGCGGTGGAACCCGAACTGTTGCTGCTGGACGAACCCTTCGGCGCGCTGGATGCGCAAGTGCGTATCGCGTTACGTCGCTGGCTGCGCAACCTGCATGAAGAGCTCGGCCTCACCACCGTGTTCGTCACCCACGACCAGGAAGAAGCACTGGAGCTGGCCGACCGCGTCGCGGTAATGAATCGCGGCCGCATCGAACAAGTCGGCACCCCCGAAGCGATTTACCAGCAACCGGCCACACCCTTTGTCTGCGAGTTCATCGGCAAGGTGAATAAGTTCGAGCTGCGACGCGAGCAGGATCGGCTGATCTGTGGCGCACTCGAGCTGGGTGCCGACCCCTGGGCACGACGCTACGACCGCGCGGTGGCGTATATCCGTCCCGAACATCTCGCACTGTCCGCCAGCGGCTGGAAGGCGCACCTGCGGCATATCTATCTGGCCGGCAGCGTCGCCCACCTGGAGCTGGCGCTGGATGCCTCGGAACAAATCATCGAGGTCGACGTGCCCAGCGAAGATCTGCTGCAGATGAGCCTGCAACCGGGCGCCGAGCTTTATGTTGAAGCGCGCACGGCGACCGTGTTCCCGCTGCTCGATGCCCCCGGCGAGGCGAAGCCGGAAGATCGCCGCGTGCTGAAGCCTCATCAGCGGGCTTAGAGCAGTCCCAAGCTCGTCTCATTGCACTCCCTCCCCTTACAGGGGAGGGTTCAATCTAGCCACCGCCAGCTGAAGACCGATACACGCATGGGCGCGGGCATGGCAGTGACCCAGGTCATCGGCCACGGCCCTCAATCACTGATATGTCGCGATTGTCATACATTTATTTAGACGTCTAAATATTGACGACATCATGTCATCTAACCTGCGCTTAACTGTCACAGCGGCGACCTAGGCTAGCCAGCATTAGAGCCTGTGCCGAAATAAATGAAGACAAGGATGCCTTCTGCACAGCTGCCATTGGCTGTTATGTCGCCGCATCCCGACTGCTGTGCTGACGCAAGGCTCTGTGCTGTTATCTCGACCGGAGCCAGGGCCTTGCGTACCTCCCATTTATCTCGCGCCATCATGCTGGCGCTTTGTGTTTGTGCCGCACTGCCGGCTTACGCTCAAGACCAGCCTGCCCAGGATGCCGCGGGCAGCAAGGCAAAAAACCTTGACGGCCTGGTCGTTACCGCACGCTCAGGCGTCGATACCCGCACCAAGGCCGAAACCAGTTATTCAGTCACCACCATCGACGAAGATCGGCTGCGCATGCAGGCGCCGACCTCGGTCACCGAGGCGATGAAATCGGTGCCGGGTTTCTGGGTCGAAGCCTCCGGCGGCGAGGCCAGCGGCAATATCCGCGCACGCGGTATTCCGGTGGACGGCTATGGCTCGGTGACCTTGCTGGAAGACGGCGTGCCGGTGCAGCACGACCCCGCCCTGGGCTATCTCAACGCCGACCAGGCCTTTCGTCTGGATGAAACCATCGAACGCATCGAAGTGGTTCGCGGTGGTCCGTCGTCGGTGTTTTATTCCAACGCACCGGCGGGCGCGATCAATTTCATTCCACGCCAGGTCGGCGACACGGCCGAAGGCTTGTTCAAGTTCACTGTGGGCGACTACGGCCTGAACCGCGCCGACATGTGGTTTGGCACACCGCTGGGCAACGGCTGGAAGCTCGGCATGGGCGGCTTTTACCGCGTCGATAACGGCATTCGCGATCCGGGTTTTCATGCCGACGACGGCGGCCAGTTCCGCGTCAATCTGGCCAAGGATTTCGAACACGGCCGCTTCAGCGTCGACTACAAACATATGGATGACAAGGTGGCGCTTTACCTTGGTATCCCGATGCGCACCTACCCCGACGGCAAGATCAAGGCGGTGGCCGGCTTCGATGGCAACTACGGCACGCTGGCCGGGCCGGAAACCGAGCACGTGCTGATGAAGCAGGCCGACGGCAGCCTGTACAACTTCGACAATACCGATGGCACCCACGTCAAGCGCGATCAACTGACCTTGAAGGTCGATTTCGACCTGGGCGACGACTGGAAGCTGGCCGAGGCGGTGCGCTATAGCGACACACATACCCAGCGCAACGGCATGTTTCCCAACCAGCTGCAAAGCGGCAGCGCCTTTCTCGCCTCGGTCGCCAAGAGTATCCCGGCGGGCGCCGCCGGCCTGCAGCTTCGCTATACCGATAACCCGAGCAAAGTGTTTGACCTCGGCGGCCCCAATGACCCCGGCCAGAATGGAAATGGCTTGATGGTGATCGGCGGCCTGCGCGGCGTCACCATGCCGGTGAAAGAGATCGACAACGATACGCGGCTGCTACGCAAGTTCGAATGGGGCGGGCAGACCCACGACGTGACCCTGGGCTATAACTACGCCCGCTTCGATCAGGATTTCAGCCGCTACTCCTCGCTGGCTTTGCTCGATGTGCAAGACAACGCCAGGCTGCTCGACCTGGTCGCGGTCAATGCCGCGGGTCAGCCGGTCGGCAATCTCAGCGATCACGGTATCTATCGTTATGGCTACGAGTGGGAAAACGCCAGCGGCACCTCTACCAGTCACGCGTTTTATATCTCCGACGAATGGCAGGTCACCGACCAGCTGCGCATCGACGGCGGCGTGCGCTGGGAGCAGGTGAATACGCGTGGCAATACCGAGCTGAAACAGACATTGAATCTGGGTTCACCGGTCAGCTCACAAGTGCTGACCGGCACCGGCCAGTTCGTGCCGTTCGACCACACCTTCAGCAAGCTCGGCTGGACCTTGGGCGCGAACTGGCAGTTCACCCCGCGCTCCGGCCTGTTCGCGCGCTGGACGCCGACGTTCCGCCTGCCCAATCTCAGCAGCTACATCACCAGCCCCACCGCCACGCCGATCACCCAGACCATGAAGCTGGGCGAGATCGGCTACAAGTACACCGACCGTCAGTTCGACATCTATGCCACTGCGTTTTACACCAAGTACAACAACGTCGGCTTCAGCAACTACGTATTCAACTCGACCAACACCTCGTCCACACCGCAGACCGGCTATGCCAACACCAAGACCAAGGGTCTTGAGTTCGAGGGCACCTGGTTTGCGACCAGCTGGTTCGATGTGCAGGCCACCGCCACCTGGCAAGACCCGAAATACCAGGGCCTGAGCTATACCGACAACGTCAATAACGGACCGGTGCTGCGTAACTACGACAACAATCAACTGATCCGCGTACCCAAGGTGAGCTACCGCGTCGTCCCCGGGGTGAACCTGCTCGACGGAAAACTGCGCCTGCAACTGGCTTACGAACATGAAGGCATGCGCTACGTCGACACCGCCAACTCGGTGCGTTTGCCGGCTTATAACGTACTCAGCGCCAGCGCACGCTATGACCTTTCCAAACTGTGCTCGCTGTACTTTTATGCCGACAACATCACCAACTCGCTCGGCCTGACCGAAGGCAATCCACGCGCCGGTGAGCTGCTGAGCGGCGACGCCGGCAAGAACAGTTTTATCGCCCGGCCGATTCTCGGCCGCGCTTATCGCGCCGCCATCATGTATCGCTTTTAAGTGAACCGCAGAAGACCCATCACCATGAATCAGCGTCACTCGTATTGGCTGGCGAATGCACTCGCTGCCCTGGTGCTGTTGTTCGGCATGCTGACCAACACGCGCGCCGCCGAGGTGCCGCCGGATCGCCCCGCGGCGGACCTGGTGCTGCGCGGTGAGTTGAGCGGCAAAGATCACCAGACCTATCGCAACGTGCCGTTCGAGGTGCCCGCCGGTACCACGCGGATCACCGTGCAATTCGATTACAGCGGCCACGATCAGCACACCACTATCGACCTCGGCCTGCTCGGACCCGACGGCAGCAAGCTCAAGGGTTTCAATAGCCAGGACGGTTTTCGCGGCTGGAGCGGCGGCAGCAAGCAGCTATTTACCGTCGGCGTCAGCGATGCCACGCCCTCGTATCTGCCCGGGCCGATTCGCCCGGGACGCTGGAGCCTGCTGCTGGGCATACCCAATATCCGCAAGGACAACCATGCCAGCTACACGGCGAAGATCTGGTTTGGCCATGCGAACGACCCGGCGTGGGAGCCGGCGGTACTGAACCCACCGCTGCGCAAGGAAGCCGGCTGGTATCGCGGCGACCTGCATATGCACAGCGCGCACAGCGACGGTACTTGCAACAGCCAAAGCGGCCAGCGGGTGCCCTGCCCGCTGTTTCTCACCGTGCTCGGCGCGGTGCAGCGCGGCCTCGATTTCATCGCGGTCACTGAGCACAACACCACCTCGCAAGCGAATGCCTTGCGCGAACTGCAACCGTATTTCGACCGCTTGTTGCTAATCCCTGGACGCGAGGTCACCAGCTTCACCGGCCACGCCAATTTGTTCGGCACTACCGCCCCGGTCGACTTTCGCGTGGGCAGCCCCAGCGTGCCGGACTGGAACAGCTTGTTGCGCGCCGTCGCGCCGCTGCACGGGCTGATCTCGATCAATCACGCGATTCGCCCCGGCGGCGAACTCTGCCTGGGCTGCGCCTGGGTCGCCGATCCACCGGTGGACATGGCGCTGGTGCAGGCGATCGAGATCGTCAACGGCCTCGACGCCGGCACGCCGTTCTCCGCCGTGCCGTTCTGGGAGCAGCAATTGGCCAAGGGTTACCGGCTCACCGGCATCGGTGGCAGCGACAGCCACAACGCCTTCCAGGCCGACCTGAAAACCGGCGCCCTGGCCAGCAACCTGCCCACCACCGTGGTCTATGCCAGCGAACTGTCGATGCCAGCGATACTCGATGGCATCCGCGCCGGACATGTATTTATCGATGTCGAAGGCAGCAAGGACCGCTTACTGGAACTCAGCGCGCGGCACGATCAGCAACAAGCCAGCATGGGCGATAGCCTGGCTGTGGGTACGGGCGGCAATGTCTCGTTCGAAAGCCATGTCAGCCATGCCGTCGGTGCGACCCTGGTCGTACTGCTCGACGGCAAACCGCTGGCCTCGATGCATGACACCGTGATCAAAGATATCGACCAGCACATTCGCTTTGACTGGCCCGCCGATGGCCAGGCGCATTGGCTGCGTGTCGAGGTGCGCAATGCCTCCGGCAAGCCGTTGTTGATCGGCAATCCGATTTATCTGACGGCGCCGGGTTTAGCGCACTGAGTGCTATGGAGCTGGTGGCGCCGCGGGCGGTGTGATGGGTGCTTGATTCCGGCTTACGGAGAGGGGCGCCGGCTTGCGACAAGCGTGCATGCCCACTGGCCAGACCACAGGACGGAGCTGCCGCAGGAGGTGAAACACCGTGCGCTCGCGCCCCCAGATCACGACGCAGCTATCGTGCGAGCCACCGCAATCGTCCACCGCGCTAAAAGCCCATGGCGCATGCGACCATTCATGGCTTTCGCTGGGCTTGCCCTCAGCATCCAGCGGCAACCACACAGCCATGGGCTGTTCTCCGCTAGAGTCCGATAGCATTCAAGCCAGAGGCTTCGCCAGGCTTATGTCAGCCGCCGCGCCGCCGCCCCATGGAGCGACTCATCAATGGAAACATTATCGGCATGCCTGTGAAAGACGCTTCCACCGAGCACCCGGCGACACCTGACCGTAGCTCCTTTTTTGCCGGTTTCATCCGCGCCATCGGCCATACCCTGGGCGTATTGCTGGCCTGTGCGGCGGGCTTGCTGGCGTCGTCTATTTTCGGGATGAACGATGCCATCGCCATGATCTTGTTTGCCTGGCTCTTCCCGTTTTTATTGATGGGTATCGCCGTCCTCACCCGCTTGTCGCTGCAAAAACGCGGACGTCATCGCGAGACGCGCGGGTTTGTCGTCACCACCAGTGTTATCGCCATGGCACTGATCTTGGCGGCCACGCTGTTTTCTTGGCTTTTGTTTGCCATTGGCCAGGGCTTGAAAGGCGCGGCCGGATGATCGAGCGTGTTCTTTTATGCACGACCCGGCGCGCGGTATCGCCTAATGCGCTGCCGCGGCAATCTGCAAGCGCAGAATCCGCCGCAGCTCCAGAATGGCCGCGGGGTTTTCTTGCACGCTATGCCATGACGGAATAGCCAGCTCGGAATCGGCGCCGGCAAGGTGTGCGCTGCGATACGGCACCACGCCATCGCTGGAGGACGACAACGGCCCACCGTTCGATTTATACACACCGACAATGGTGTGATAGCGCACCGCCGGGGAAATCGGCAGATCGGCGGCGGCCATGACGAAGGGGTCGGTATCGTTCAAATTATCGATGCTGTTCGGCACACGGATCGGGCCGCCGTTGGCGGTGTCGTCCTTGAGCAAGTCGGCGAAGCTGGCGATTTCCTTCAATACGTTGGCAGGCAGGCGGATCAGGTTACCGATCCAGCGCGCCAGGCGTTGCTGCGCAAACGGGGTGCCGCGATGCGGTGAAGCGAGGAAAACGGTGCGGGTGACCTGGGGCATCGGCGTGAATTGCAAATAAGGCGCCAGCCGCTCACGCAGGCGGGCCTGTTTCTCGGCCGACAAATGCGCACGCGCCGGCACCACGCCCCACAGTTTGTCGCCGCTGGAAGACACCAGCAGCCGGGCAATCACGCCGCCCATGCTGTGCCCGACCAAGACCACGTTGTTCGACGCCCGCGCCTGCCCGCTGGGATCGAAGTGCTGAAATGTCGCATTGAGTGCCTTGCGAATGCCGGCCAGATTCACGGCAATCGGCGCGTTGGTCGGGTAGTAAACCTCCCATACCTGATAGTTACGCCGCAGCTGTTCATCGCCCATCACTTCGTTCGATACATTGATCCAGGCCTCGGGGCTGCTGGCCAGGCCATGCAGCATGATTACCGTAAGGCGGTTGGGATCATACGGCTGCATCAGCAAGATCCGCGGTGTCTTCAGCCCACCCTCGCGGCCGAACAATGAGCGAATCGACTGGGTGGCGAAGCCGGAGCGGGCCAGAAAAACGCCATAGGCGGCGGTAAAGTTCGCCGCCAGCGGAACGCTGTGGCCGCCGACGGTAATGGTCTCGTCGCGATACGGATTCCTGACCAGCAGCTGGACCTGCTTGGATTCCAGCACGTCGGCAAGCGTCGCGCCGTCAAAGCCCAGTGCGCCAGTCACCGACTCGCACTCCGGGTCGCGCCATGGCAGCTCTTCCGCCGATGGCGGGTTTGGCGTGACGGCAACGAACTCCGAGCCAAATCCATCGCGTCGATACACATTGCGCAAACCGTTAAAGCGCAATGACGTGGAGGGGATGAGCTCGGCGGGGATACGCGCATGGTCGGCCAGCTTAGCATCGGTCTGCGGGCGCAGCATGGTCCAGCCGGCCAGCGAGGTCTGTGACCATTGCGGGTCCAGCTTGGGCAGCTCGCTGAAAAAGCGAACCACCGTGCGCTGCACCGACAGGTTGTAGAAGCCAATCACCTGCTCCTGGCGAAATTCGAAGATGCGCTCGGCGGGCTGCCGCTTGGTATAGAAAAGATAGGCGTAGGCATAGCGCGCCGATGTCAGGAAGGCATCGAAGGTTTGATCGTCCATCGACGCCTTGCCGTCGTCGTGATCGCTCTTGATCGCCTTGCCCAGCCATAGCTCGGACAGGGCGGAAAGGCGCTGCTCATCATCGAGACCCGGCGAATGGGCGACGGTTTCCGTGCATTCGGCGAAGGCCTTGGCGCAGCTGTCGGCGGTGAGGGCAACGACGTTGAGCGACTGGATGGTCCAGTCGCTCAGCTTGCCGGTGGCCATCACATCGTTGCGGCGCTCAGTGACGTACTCATGCGACTTGATGTGGCTGACATCCACCATCGCGCAGGCTTGCAGGCATAGCAGCATCGCCAGTACGACATATCGCGTTACCCAGGCTGGCAGTCCCTGTTTCATGCGGCGATACATCCACTCACGGCGACTAAGTCGCGATTGTAGCCATGCGGGGTGTGCAAACGGAGTATCAAGCCGCCAGCCGCGAGTCGCCGCCCAGATAGCCGGTGCCGGCTCAAGGGCGCCAGGGCTGGACTGTTGCCATCGCTTCTTTCATGGTGCTCGCCAGCGATGGCGGCAGCCGTCGTCACGGGGCTTTCGCTGCCCTGGGCAGGGCAGATGCGGCAAAGTATTACGCTACCGGGGAGACGGCGGTTACCGTGAGCAGCTTTCGCCGTATCGACCTGGCCGTGCCAGCACAACATGGAAGGCTGCTTCTTATGCCTCGATTTCTTATGTCTCGATACCTCATGGAAACGACATGACCAATAAGTACCGCTCAATCGGCAGGGCCCTCGTCATCGGGCTGATGGCGCTGATCACCTTTGTTTCCGGGGCGTGGGGCACGCTGGCGCTGTGGTATCAATTGCCCGGCGGCAGCGTCACCCGAACTGCCGGCAGCGTGGTCTGGGTCGTCGCGGTTATCGCGCTGGTCGTGTTCGCCGTCGCCCGGCGCAGCTGGCTACCGCTGGCGGTCTACGTCGTGGCCTATGCCGCCTTGCTGTGCTGGTGGGTTTCGATTGCGCCGTCGAATCAGCGGATCTGGTCAGACGATGTCGCCCGCCTGCTGCATGGCAGCGTGGCAGGCAGCGAAGTCACGCTAAGCAACGTGCGCAACTTCAACTGGCGCAAAGAGGACGACTACGATGTGCGCTGGGAAACCCGCCACTACGATCTCGACCGGCTGGCGTCCGCCGATGCGGTGCTTTCTTACTGGGGTAGCCCGGCGATTGCCCACGCCATGATCTCGTTCGGCTTCGATGACGACAGCCATGTGGTCTTCTCGGTGGAAATCCGCAAGAAGCGCAACGAGCAGTTTTCCGAGATTGGCGGTTTCTTCAAGCAGTTCGAGACGATTCTGATCGCCGCCGATGAAAGCGACATCATCCGGGTGCGCACCAATGTTCGTGGCGAGGACGACTATCTTTACCCGCTGCGCATGGACAAGCCGACCATGCGCGCGCTGTTTCTCTCGTATGTGCATGCCGCCAACACGCTGGTCGACAAGCCGGCGTTCTATAACACCATCACCTCGAACTGCACGACCATCGTCTATCGCATGGCCAAGCAGATCAGCCCGGGGCTGCCGCGCGATATCCGCCTACTGCTGACCGGCTATCTGCCGGGCTATTTGCAAGAAGTCGGCGCGCTGGACAACCGTGTTTCCGTCGAGGAGCTACGCCGGCGCGGACGGATCACTGACCGGGCCAGAAACGCAGCCCCGGGCGAGGATTTTTCCAAGGCGATCCGGGCCGGCATGAACTGATCGCGGCGGGCTATTGTCGCTGCCTGCCGCCTTGACCTGGGCGTAAGCCTGGGTCAGTGCTTCTTGAGCGAGGCGAGTTCTTCCCTGAGCGCCTTTTGCAGACCTCCTACGTCGTCAATGCGCCACACGCCCCCGACCTTGGCCAATTCCAGTTCGACCGGTTCGCTGGCCTTGCCGAAATTGGTGAACTTCACCACCGCCGAAGCACGCGTGTCGCTCAGATGATCGAAGTGGATGCTCTGCACCTTGATGTCGTAGTCCTGGCAGTTGCACAGCGGGTCCGCATCGAGGACGCCCATTTCACCATCCAAAGCCACTTGCTCTTGATGAAGCAAATCACGCAATGCCGGGGTAGCGATGCTCTCCAGCAGCGGCGGCTCCTGGTTTATCTGATAGGTGGCATAGACCCGTCGTAAAAACGCCTCGGCGGACGCATCCGTTTTTACCGGATCGGCGGCAAAAGCCATATGGCAAAGCATGCTGCCGGCCACGAAAACCGATACGGCGAAAATCTTAAATTGCTGCGACTTCATCAGACATCACTCCATTGATAAGTTGGTTGCACGTTCAATCACGGCGCTTCGATGACGATACGCGTAGCGGCGCTACGCGATTATTCCTTTGCGCCTGCCTGGATCAGCAGCTGGACCAGCGCCGCGTCTTTGCCGCTCTTGGCCATCGATAAAGGCGTATCGCCCTGGTAAGCCACCGCGTTTACGTCAGCCTGGTTCTTGATCAACAGCGCCGCCGTATCACGGTGTTCGCCCAAAATCGCGCTCATGAGTGGCGTATAGCCATCACCATTGACGTCCTCTTTGTCCGCGCCGGCCTTGAGCAGGGCCTCGACAATCTCGTTACGGCCAAGCAAGGCCGCCTGGGTCAGAAACGTCGGCGCCGCGCGGCTGTCTTCATGCCTGCGCAAATTGATGTGCTGCTGGAGCAGCTGATTGACCGTTTCGAGCTGATTCTTCTCGATCGCCTGCATCATGCTTTTATAGCTGGCCGGCAGCGGCTTGGCCGGTAGCGCGATAGCGCTAGTGCCGATAACAAGTGACAGGGCCAATAAGGGCAGCAACCAGCGTTTCATTAAATCACCGAGCTTGAAATGACGAACAGGGTCGGTAACACCATGCGAATCCATCGCATGACCTGCGCGACCGGGTTATCAGCGCGGCATGGCCTTGCGCTAGCGGTAATGATAGCGAGACTTCGAGTATAAAAATCTGCCTTGCATCAGGCATTCACCCCTTTACGACGCACCCAGGTTTTATCCCTGATGAAAGACGCCCCCATGATGGACCGCCGAGCAAGTGACCGCAGCAGGGGCTTCGAGGGCGTGCTGGCTGCGGTCGGCCTGGTTCTCATACCGCTCTTGATTTACCCGCTCTTTTTGGATTTTCTGCGCGTGCCGTTGCAGCAGCCGCGCAGCACATTCGACGAGATCCTGGTAGGGCTTCAACTTCCGCTACTGATTGCGCTTTTCCCCATCATCGGATGGGTGTTTCGCAAATACGGGCGTATCCAAGCCTGCAACGGTTTTATCATTAGCATGTGCGTGCTTTTCGGCTTGGTTTTATTGGGCTGGCTTATCCCGTCCGGTTACCGAGCATGACGATGGCGCCGATAATCTGGCGCCCGCGCTTGCACTGAAATTAATGCCGCGGCGCACGTGCCAGCACCCATACATCCACTCGCCCGGCGCCGGCCCGCTTCAGCACCCGCACGCATTCGGCCAGCGTGGCGCCGGTGGTCATAACGTCATCGAGCACGACGATATGCGCCGGCAGCGGCAGGCCTTGGCGCACGGCAAACGCATTGCGCACAGTGCGTCGGCGCGCACGGGCATCGAGCTCGGTTTGCGCGTCGGTGGCACGCTGACGTTGCAGTACGTCGTGGCGCAGGGGAATGTTCCACGCCCGCGCCAAGGGTTTCGCCAGCTCTAAGGCCTGGTTGTAGCCGCGCTGGCGCAAGCGCTTGCGATGCAGCGGCACCGGCACGATTAACTGCGGTTGCGCCAGGGGCCTGGGCTGACCTTGCCACATGGTTGAAAGGCAGCGACCGGCGGCCAGGTCCGCGCTGAACTTAAAGCGTGATTCCAGGCGATCCAGCGGCCACAGATAACGAAACGGTGCCCAGGCCGCATCCCACGGCGGCGTACGCCGCAAGCATTCACCGCAAAGCGCGGCAGGCAGTGGCAACGGCAAGGCGCAACGCGCGCAACAACGGTGATTGCGCGGCAGCTCAGCGGCACAACCGGCACAAAGATCCATGCCTTCGCCGCCTGCCGCCCCACACAGCAGACAGCGCCATGGCAACAGCATGCGTTGCAGCTGCTGCCATCCCCGGATGAGCGCTTCCATGCGCGACATGCGGTCAACCGCCCGGCTTGTACACCGCCGCGTCGTAGATCGACCACAGGTGGACAAGCCAACCCAGCCAGATAATCCACAGCGCGCCAGCGAGCACGAACATCAAGGCGGCCTTGAGCAAACGGCCTTGCACCAGCTGACCAAGGCCCGGAATAAAGAAGCTGCAAATAGCAGCCAACACGTTGCCCGAGCTGCCCTGTCCTGTCGTCATACCGATGGCTCCTTAGAAGTAGGCGGTGATGGTAGCGAGGCTGGGCTTAATACTGCATCGTCAACCAGACGCTTGCGTACTGAGTTGACAGTCTGGATAGCCCTGCCACACTGTCGCGCTTCATGTATCGGAGTAGTGATTCCATGGTCGCAGCAGCTATTCGCCACGACTGGACGCGCGAGGAGATTTCCGCGCTGTTCGCCTTGCCATTCAACGAGTTGCTGCATCGGGCGCACACCGTGCACCGCGAGCATCACGATCCGAATGCGATCCAGATCTCGACCCTGCTCTCGATCAAGACCGGCGGCTGTCCGGAAGATTGCGCCTACTGCCCGCAGGCAGCCCGCTACGACACGGGTGTGCAAGCGCAAAAGCTGATGAGTGTGGACGCCGTGCTGGAACGCGCCCAGGCGGCGAAAGACGCTGGCGCCAGCCGCTTTTGCATGGGCGCGGCATGGCGCAGTCCGAAGGATCGCGATGTCGCCAAGGTGGCTGAAATCGTCTCGGCGGTGAAGGCGCTCGGCATGGAAACCTGCGCCACGCTCGGCATGCTGAGCGGCGAACAGGCCGATACCTTGAAGTCCGCTGGCCTGGATTTCTACAACCACAATCTGGATACCGCGCCGGAGTTTTACGGCGAGATCATTCATACCCGTCAGTTCCAGGACCGGCTCGACACCCTGGCGCATGTGCGCGAGGCGGGCCTGAAAACCTGCTGCGGCGGCATCGTCGGCATGGGCGAAACGCGCGACCAGCGCGCCGGGCTGCTGCAAGCCCTGGTCAACCTGCCGGAACATCCGCAATCGGTACCGATCAACCAGCTGGTGCAAGTGCAAGGCACGCCGCTTAACGGCACCCAGGCGCTGGACCCGTTCGAGTTCGTACGCACGATTGCCGTCGCCCGGCTGCTGATGCCGGCCTCGGTGGTGCGCCTGACCGCCGGCCGCGAGCAAATGGACGACGCCGTGCAGGCGCTGTGCTTCTTTGCCGGCGCCAACTCGATTTTCTACGGCGAAAAGTTGCTGGTCACCAAGAATCCCGATGTGGAGCACGACCGCAGCCTGCTGGCCCGGCTAGACATGTATCCGCTGGAGATCGTCGAGCAATCCAATACGGTACATGCCGACATTCTCGAATCCCGCGTTGCCTGAAGCATTCGCAGAAGCCCCACCCTGTCGCCGGCACAGCGGCCATGCCACGGCGCACAGGGTGCGCTGCTACCGAAGAACGGATCGATGTCATCACGCCCCAGTCTTCTTTCACGTTTAGCCGCCCAAACGGCTGAACGTGAGCAAGCGAACCTGCGCCGGCGCCTGCGCACCATCGAGCACGCCGACGGCCCCTGGCTGGAGCTCGACGGCAAGCAGCTGCTGTCGTTTTGCAGCAACGACTATCTCGGCCTGGCCCAGCACCCGCAGTTGATCGCCGCCCTCAAGCGGGTCGTCGATGATGAAGGCGTCGGCAGTACGTCGGCGCATTTGATCTGCGGCCATCGCGCCGAACACGCCGCCCTGGAAGAAACCCTGGCCGAATGGACCGGACGCGAACGCGCCTTGCTGTTCTCCACCGGCTACATGGCCAACCTCGGGGTGCTGCAAGCGTTGTTGGGCGCCGACGATATCTGCGTACAAGACAAGCTCAATCATGCCTGCCTGCTCGACGGCGCCAAGCTGAGCGGCGCTGAGTTAAAGCGCTATCCGCATGGCGATATCGGCGCCGCCGCACGCCAGCTCGGCACGCGTCCGCATGCCGCCGCCCTGCTCGCCACCGACGGCGTATTCAGCATGGATGGCGATATCGCGCCGCTGCGCGAACTGGCCACGCTGTGTTCGCGCGAAGGCGCCAGCTTGATGGTCGACGATGCGCATGGCATCGGCGTGCTTGGCGATGAGGGCGCCGGCAGCGTGTTGGCCGCCGGCCTCGGCCAACACGAGGTACCCGTACTGATGGCCACGCTGGGCAAGGCGCTCGGCTGCCATGGCGCCTTTGTCGCCGGCTCGGCCAGCTTGATCGATGGCCTGCTGCAGTCGGCGCGGCCCTATATCTATACGACGGCGATGCCGCCGGCGCTGGCCGCTGCCGCATCGGCGGCGGTGCGACTGGCGCGCGCGGAAAACTGGCGGCGCGAACGGCTGGCCGCGCTGATCAAGCGCTTCCAGCAGGGCGCGGCTCAGCTAGGGCTTGCCCTGATGCCCTCCGCCACCGCCATTCAGCCGCTGCTGTTCGGTGATGCCGATGCCGCGCTGGCCGCGGCGAAGGCGCTGGAACAGCAGGGCTTTTTGGTCAGCGCGATACGCCCGCCCACGGTGCCGAAGGGGCAGGCGCGCCTGCGTATCACGCTATCGGCCGCTCACGAAGACGAGCATCTGGATCAGCTGCTGGAGGCGCTCGGCAAACTGCCGCAGGGCAGCGCTGCGGGGCCCCACGTATAATCGCCGATTAGCCGCATACGCCCCCCTCATGTCGATCGTCAATCTCTCCGCCTACCGCTTTGTCAGCCTGGATGACCTCCCGGCGCTGCGCGAACGCCTGTTGCAGCGCTGCCATGACCTGGCGCTGAAAGGCACGATTTTGCTTGCGCCTGAAGGCATCAACCTGTTTCTGGCCGGCCCGCGCGAGCCGATCGACCGCTTTATGGCGTGGCTGCGCGAGGATTCCCGTTTCGCCGACCTGACCCCGAAAGAATCGATATCCGAGGCGATTCCGTTTGGCCGCATGCGCGTGCGGCTTAAGAAGGAAATCATCACCATGTGCATGCCGACCATTCGCCCGGAAGGCGCACGCGCCCCTGCCGTGACCCCGGCCACCTTGCATCGCTGGCTGCAACAAGGCCGCGACGACGATGGCCGCGAACTGGTGCTGCTGGATACCCGCAACGATTACGAAACCAACGTCGGCGCCTTCGTCGATGCCGTGGATTACCGTATCAGCAGTTTCACCGCGTTCCCTGAGGCGATTGCCGCCGACCGCCAGCGCTATGAGAACAAGACCGTGGTGTCTTATTGCACCGGTGGCATCCGTTGCGAAAAAGCCGCACTACATATGCAAGACCTCGGCATCGAGCATGTCTATCAGCTGGAGGGCGGCATCCTGAAATACTTCGAGGAAACCGACGGCGCCCACTGGCGCGGCGACTGCTTTGTCTTCGACGAGCGCGGCGCCGTGGATAAGCAGCTGTCGCCTTCGCCGTTGTCGGACGAGCCATTCATTGACGATGCCGCAAGCTCGTCGAAGAAGCATGACGAGAAGCAGGCATGAGCCTGCATATCGAGACGCACGGCAAAGGCCCGGTGCCGCTGGTGCTGATTCATGGCTGGGCCATGCACGGCGGCGTGATGGAGCCCCTGGTCAAGGCATTGAGCGAACGCTGCACGTTGTATGTGGTCGACTTGCCAGGCCATGGCTATTCGCGCGCCAGCGCCCTGCCGCTGGAGCCGCATGCCTGCGCTGCCGCCATCGCCGCCGCGACCCCGCCGGCGATCTGGCTGGGCTGGTCGATGGGTGGCTTGATCGCACTGACCGCCGCACTGGAGTTTCCGCGCCAGGCACGCGCGCTGGGCATGTTATGCGCCACGCCCAAATTCGTGCGCGATGCGGGCTGGCCGCATGGCAGCAACGACGTGCTGGTGCATCAACTCGCCACCGACCTCGAAACCGATTACCACGCCACCCTGGAACGCTTTTTTACCCTGGAGGCGATGGGCAGCCCGGATCCGCGCGCCGAACTGCGCCATCTGCGGGCGCTGGCTTTCGCCCGTGGCGAACCTGATTTGCGGGTGTTGCAGGAAGGCATCCGGATTCTCGAAAACAGCGACCGCCGCGCGGCGCTGCCAGACCTTACCGTGCCCAGCATCTGGGTCGCCGGGCATCGCGACCGGCTCGTGCCGCCGCCAGCGATGGAGTGGTCGGCCAGCCAGTGTGGTGGGCACTACCTCAGTATCGAGCACGCCGGCCATGCGCCTTTCTTTGGTTATGCCGATACCGTCGCGCAGTCGTTCGCACCCTTGCTGGATGCCTTTCGATGAGTGCGGTTTGATGAGTGTGATGTCATGAGCGATTTCCACATCGACCGCCGCCAGGTGCGGCATAATTTTGGCCGCGCCGCCGGCAGCTACGAACAGCACGACGCCTTGCAGCGTGAAGTACAAGGGCTGTTGCTTGAGCGTTTGGATTTTTATCTACCCGTGCCGGAACGGGTGATCGACGTAGGCGCCGGCACCGGCCGTGGCAGCGCCCTGCTAAAAAAACGCTACGCCAAGGCACAGGTCATTGCTGTCGATCTCGCCCTGCCGATGCTGCGCACCGCCAAGCAGCACATGAGCTGGCTCAAGCCCTTTGCCCGCGTCTGTGCGGAAGCCACCTCGCTGCCATTTCCCGATCACAGCGTCGATGTGCTGCACTCCAATCTCTGCTTTCAGTGGGTCGACGACCTGGCTGCGCTGTTCGGCGAATGCGCGCGCGTGCTCAAGCCCGGCGGCATGCTTACCTTCTCTACCTTTGGCCCGGACACCCTGAAGGAATTGCGCGCCGCCTGGGCACAGGCCGACCAGCAGCCTCATGTCAGCCGCTTTCTGGATATGCATGACCTCGGCGACGCGATGATTGCCGCGGGCTTGCGCGACCCGGTGCTGGATGTCGACCGCTACACCATGACTTACAGCGAACCGCGCATGCTGCTGAAA
>NZ_JAPDPE010000071.1 GCF_026283955.1 Dyella silvatica
GTCAGCAAAAAATGCGGCTGTTGCCCGGCAATGCCGAGCAGGCTGGCGCGCACATCGCCAAGCCATTGCTCGCGTTCGTTGGTATTGAGCCAACGCAATGTTTCCTGGCCGGGCAGCAAATAGGCCTCGCCCAGGGCATCGAGCAATAAAAAACGCGCATCGGACAATGCGGCTTGTGCGCTCACCCATTCTGACTCGTCACGGCGTTCGGAAACGCGGTCAAGTACCAGGCTTAGGCCAGCAAAAGTGTTGGGACGCGGCAAGGTCATGCAGGCCTGCTGATGGAGGGTGGCTCAGGTGGAGAACGAAGAGCCGCAGCCGCAGGTGGTCTTGGCGTTCGGGTTACGAATGACGAACTGCGAGCCGCTCAGGCTTTCGGAGTAGTCGATCTCCGCGCCAGTGAGATACTGCAGCGAAAGCGGATCGACCAATAAGGTGACCCCCTCGCGATCCAGCGCGAAGTCGTCTTCGGCCTGTGCTTCGTCAAATGTGAACCCGTACTGGAACCCCGAGCAGCCGCCGCCGCTGATATATACGCGCAGCTTCAGCGCCGGATTGCCTTCCTCGACGATCAATTCATGCACCTTATGCGCTGCCGCCGCGGTAAACACCAGCGGAGCAACAGCGTTGCGGTAGTCAGGGATAGAGACGATGGTTTCCATGGCGCGGATATGGGGCTGCAGCGAGGCGAACGCAAGCATAGCGCGTTCAGGCGGGCATCGCTTCGCTGACCTGAGGGGAGGGCAGTTCGTGCATGGCTTCTTCGGCAAGGCGATGGGTAATGCGGCCATTCACCTGGGCGCCGGCGGCCATTTCCAGTGTCTGGTAGTGCACATCGCCGGCAATGCGCGCTTGCGGTGCCAGTTCCAGTCGCTGGTTGACGTGAATATCGCCCTGTACCTGTCCGTTGATTACGGCATGTGGGACGCGGATCTCGCCTTGCACCTGGCCGTGTTCGCTGAGGGTGAATACGGCGTCGTCGCCTTCGGCCAGCACGGCGCCCTCAATGCGGCCATCGAGATGCAACGCGCCACGAAAGCGCAGGTCGCCACGAATGACCGTGCCGTGGGCGATCAGGCTGGTGTCGTGACTGGCATGGTTGCCGCGTTCGGCAGGTTTGCGATTAAACATTACGGGTTCCCCTGAGTAGTAGTGTCGCCGGACAAGGCCTCAGTCCACGCCGCCGCGCGGTTGGTGGCCTCATCGCCATCGGGCTGAGCCTTGATCAGCAGACGGGTCGGGTGAAAATCCGCTGGCAGCACGAAGGTGGCATGCAGCGATTGAAAATATTTGAAGTGAAACGGCAGGCCATCTTTTTGCGCGGCGTCGCCCAGCGCGGGCCATTCCAGTCGTTGCACCTTGTCGCCGCGCAAACCCTCGACGCTGAGGGTGACTTTGCCGCTGATTTCTTCGCCGCGTTTGGCGTTCTGGGTCAGGCTGAGGCTGATATCCCAGGCATGCGCATCGGCCACGGGCTTTAGGCGGATCTCTTGCACCTTCAGGCCCTGGCGCTGGGCGTCGCTACCGACTAACCGCGAGTAGAAGCCCAGATCCGCGCGCAATCCGTTGATCTCTTCTTCGCGCTCGGCCATGGTGCCCTGCAGGGCGCGGGTCGCGATGTCGGTCACTTGCTGCGAGCGTTGCAGGTTGGCGACCTGTTGCTTCAGGGCCTCATTTTGCTCGGTCAGCTCGCGTGTTTGCCGCTTATCGATAGCGGCTGGCGTGGTCCGCCGTACCAGATTGCTGACGATAAAGCCGCAAAGCAGAAGACTGACCAGCCAGCCCAGCGCTAACCACAGCAAACGACGACGCGGATCGGCGTCGTCGTGCTGGCGCACCACAAGGCGCGGTGGCGGTCGTGAAGCCATGCAGGCTGTTCCAGAGAAAAGCCAAGGTATAGCCCCGCCACAACACGAGCGTCAAGGAACCGGTCCACAACTTGACCGAGCTGAGGCTGGGCGGGGGCGGGGCAGGTGCTGTGGGGAATCAGCTTTCGATCTTGCTCAGCAAGTAGCGTTCGGCACCGATGTCCTTGACCAGGCTGAACTGGGTTTCCAGCCAGTCGATGTGCTCTTCTTCGTCGTGCAGGATGGTTTTGAACATGTCGCGGCTGATGTAGTCGGCCACGCCTTCGCTGTAAGCAATGGCATCGCGCAAATCTTTTACCGCGGCCAGTTCCAGATCCAGATCGCCCTGGATGCATTCCAATACGTTTTCGCCGATACGCAGTTTGCCGAGATGCTGCAGATTCGGCAGGCCATCGAGAAACAGAATGCGCTCGATCAGATGATCGGCGTGTTTCATTTCCTCGATGGATTCTTTGTACTCGTGCGCAGCCAGCTCGCCATAACCCCAGTCTTTGAACATGCGGTAATGCAAGAAGTACTGGTTGATTGCGGTCAGTTCGTTGTAGAGCACCTTGTTGAGGAACTCGATGACCTTGGCGTCGCCTTTCATGGCAGTCTCCGGCTGTAGTTATTCAGCCGTGACTATACGTAGTCTCAAACAGCGATGGTGAAACGAGAATGGGAGTGGTTTTTGCTGCGTGAATGCCTACCGCAGCAACCGCGCGACACGGGCTCAGGCGGTCAGGACCGGCAGCTGATGGAGCATCTGTGAAACCGCTTTATCCAGCGTGGCCCGCGCTTCTTGTTCGCAACAGCCGCAGCAATCGGAACAGCCCGTGCGCGCCTGCAGTTCGGCAAAGCTATGCACCCCATCGGCCGCAACGCGGCGGATGTCATGGTCGGTGACGGCATTACACAGGCAGATATACATGACGCGTATAAGAACGCGAATGCGAATGATTGTCAACTAGTGACTGCGCGCCAGTTGCTCGCTCAGGCCGCTGCGCAATCCTTGCCGGGATTGGCGGTGTGCTCGGCGTCGGCGTTGCAGGGGTGCGGAAGTCCGCCCAGTTCGACGCGGAGCAGGGTTTCCACCAAGGGGGCGAACTGGCGCAAGGCGCGTTCGTAGACCTGGCGTTTGAAATTGACCACATGTGCGGCCGGATACCAGAAATCGACCCAGCGCCAGATATCGAACTCCGGTTTCTCGCAGGCATCGAGTCGCAGGGCATCTTCGCTGCTCACCAGCCGCAGCAGAAACCAGACCTGCTTCTGGCCGATGCAGGTGGGACGTTGATGGTGGCGTACGTAGCGGCTGGGCAGCTTGTAACGCAGCCAGCCGCGGGTGCTGGCGAGTACTTCAACATGCCCTGCGCAAAGGCCGGTTTCTTCCTCCAGCTCGCGGTACATGGCTTCCAGCGGTGTTTCGTCGCTGCGCATGCCGCCTTGGGGGAACTGCCAGCCATCACGATTGACACGGCGCGCCCAGAACAGTTGGCCGTCTGCGTTCAGCAGTACGATTCCTACATTTGGACGGTAGCCATCAACGTCGATCATGTCGCCTCCTGGGGCCCGTCAGCGCGAGATTATGCTGTGATTGCGCTACGACCCGTGACTGATTCAACCACAGCGCCCGAAGCGGCGGCAAGCCAGTGGGCTTGAACCGAACTGGCGAGCCGACTAAACTGCGCGGCCCTCGACCGAATCAAATGTGATTTGGCTCGATAGCAGGTTTTCGTGGCTAGGTAGCTCAGCTGGTCAGAGCGCGGCACTCATAATGCTGAGGTCGGCGGTTCGATCCCGCCTCTAGCCACCACTTTTCGGTCCCCTCCGTCTCAGGCGGTCTCGCAGATCACTCGCGAGGCGCTTTGATGTGCGGTTTCGGACTTTGATGTCGTATGGCCCCATCTTTGTCCCGCCTCTGGAAATTCCGGGGATACACGGCCGTAGCGAGCGGATATCTGGTGCGGTGGCTGTTGCCTGGGTGTCGCGTATGATCTTGATCTTTCCGCGGATGCATTCTGGCTTGCGTTGGATGTCAGTGCGCAAACAGTGCGGCTCCTTTTCTGCGTTAGTCAGGGTTTCTAGATTCTTTTCTCTGGTGTTTCGGCGTGTACCGTCTAGCTGGCTGGCTAGTGTTTTGCCGAGCTGCTCCTGCAAGAGTAATGACATGCATATCTTCAAGGTTTTCCAGATCGAGGCGGCTCACCGCTTGCCCAACGTGCCGGCCGGGCACAAGTGCGCGCGGCTGCATGGTCACTCGTTTCGTATCGAGATCCATGTCAGTGGTGAGCCGGATCCCAGGTTGGGTTGGGTGATGGACTTTGCCGACTTGAAGACGGCGTTTGCGCCGCTCTATGAGCGGCTCGATCACCATTACCTCAACGACATCGAGGGGCTGGAGAATCCAACCAGTGAAATGCTGGCGCGCTGGATCTGGGCGCATCTTGAGCCAGGCTTGCCGGGGCTGGATAAGGTGGTCGTGCACGAGACCTGTACCTCGGGCGCCAGCTGCACTCGGGACAGCTTTTGACGCATTGCAAGATTGTGACACCACCCTGTAAGACTTTGAAGTAATTGCAAATTTATAGATGTGTAGATGCTTTCACAAAAAATATATTGCAACGCACAAAAATCCTGCTAGGCTTCTGCTCACCAATCACATTCCCGTTCGAGGGACTAAAGCCATGACGCAGCAAATCAACTCCCAAGTTTTTGCCTACACCAAGCAGCTGGCCGACAGCGCATTCAAGGCGCAGTCCCTGGTTCTGAAAAGTCTGGAAAAGCTCGCCGAGCTGCAGTTGGGTGCGCTCGAGAAGCAGGGCCAGGCCACCACGCATTTCATCAGCGAGGCTCTGGAAACCCGTGACGCCGATGGCCTGCGCACTTTGTGGGAAAAGGGTGCCAGCCTGAACCGCGAGAATGCTGAGCGCGCCGTTGCCGTGACCCAGGAAATCATTGCTGTGACCCAGAAGACCGCCGAGTCGTTGAATGCGCTCGTGCAGGAACAGCAGCAGGCGGCCAACGAAGCCGTTGCTGCGCCGGTCGCTGCGGTCAAGAAGGCTGCTGCCGCAAAGTAATCGCTCAATTCATCGAGCTGCATCGCAACTTTATGCGTTGCGAAAAAGGCCGGACTTTAAGTCCGGCCTTTTCTTTGCCCGCCTTGTTTAGCCGGTTAGTCGCGGGCGATCGATGCTTGAACAGGACAAGATGTCGCAGGTGCGTCGGCTTGTCGCTGTAAGTGCCGCGCTGATATACTTTTGGGGATTGGACCGTGGCCCGTTGTTGGAATGGTGCCGCCTAGTGCGAATCCGCGCGGGAGCTTCACGTGCTCAATAGTCTTGCCTCTGGGCGTCGTCTTGCATTGCGCATTATCTTGCTGCAATTGTCCATGGCGGCTCTGGTGGGTCTCGCCTTTCTGATGCAAGGACGCCGCGAAGCGCTGGCGGCCTTTGCAGGCGCCGGGATTGTGGCGCTGGGTACTGCGTTGTTGGCTGCGCGTACTTTCGCCGGATTAGGCGGTGGCGGCATGACGATGGGTCGCCTGATGTCGGGTATGGTCTTGAAATGGATGGCGATCCTCGGGGGACTGGTCGTTATCCTGGGTCAATTCAAATTGCCGCCGCTAGCTGCCATAACGGGGCTGGTGGCTGCTTACGCAATAAATCTGCTGGCATTTAGATTCAAGGGTTGAGACATGGCAAGTGAGCCGCAGGGCGGTCTAACCGGATACATCCAGCATCACCTGAATCACAATGTTGTGAGTTTGGGTGACGGCGCATTCATGAAGATTCATGTGGATTCGCTGTTGGTATCGTTTGTGCTGGGGGCAGTGTTCTGCCTGTGGTTCTGGCTGAAGGCCCGCAAAGCAACCTCCGGTGTGCCATCCAAAGGCCAGGCCTTTGTTGAAATTATCGTTGAGTTTGTCGACACCCAGGTCAAGGACACCTTTCATGGTGACCGCCGGACGATTACGCCGCTGGCGTTGTCGATCTTCATGTGGGTGACCTTCCTCAACACCATGGATCTGTTGCCCCTCGATGCTCCGGGTTGGGGCGTCAAGACGCTTGCTGGTGAAGAAGTCGCTCACCACACGTTCTTCCGCTGGGTGCCAACGGCCGACATCAACACGACCGTGGGCCTCGCCCTGGCAGTGTTCTTCATCATCATTGCCCATGGCATGAAAGCCAAAGGCGCGCTCGGCTTCGGCAAAGAGCTGATGACGGCGCCGTTTCATGCAGACAACACGGTGGTCAAGATCATCCTGGTGCCGTTCAACTTTCTGTTGAACCTGGTGGAATACCTGTCTAAGCCGGTGTCGCTTGCCATGCATGGGCGATCTTCCACATTCTTATCATTCTGCTGCAGGCGTTCATCTTCATGATGCTGACGATCGTCTACATCGCGACGGCACGCGAACACCACTAACGCTTCACCTTCAGATTTCGCTTCATTTCGTTTCGTTCTAGCCAACAACCCTTTACTGATTTACAGGAGAACACCATGGAACTCATCGCACACGTGCAGGGCCTGACCGCCATCGCCATCGGTATCATCATCGGCTTGGGCGCCCTGGGCGCTTGCTTGGGTATCGCCATCATGGGTTCCAAGTTCCTTGAGTCGGCTGCTCGTCAGCCGGAGCTGGTTCCGCTGCTGCAGGGCCGCATGTTTCTGCTCGCTGGTCTGATCGATGCTGCGTTCATTATCGGTCTGGCCGTGGCGTTGCTGTTCGCCTTCTCGAACCCGCTGATCAGCGTCTTGCCGCACTAATCGGTATCGATGGCCTTAAATAGGCCGGTCGAAGCAGATTCGTGTCATCGCAGCCGTCAAACGTTGCGATGACAAGCAGGTTCAACGCGTTCGGGAGTTATTGGAAAGCTCATGAATATCAATCTGACTTTCCTGGGCCAAATGGTGTCGTTTGCCATCCTGGTCTGGTTTACCACCAAGTTCATTTGGCCGCAGCTTAATCACGCGATCGAAGAACGGCAGAAAAAGGTTGCCGAAGGTCTGGCCGCTGCCGAGCGCGCGCGCGCCGAGCTGAAAGATGCCGACGCCAAAGTGGCAGTCGAAATCAAGCAGGCACGTCAGCAAGCGACCGAGATCATCGACAAGGCTCAGCAGCAGGCTAACCAAATCGTCGACAAGGCTCGTACCGACGCCGTCGCCGAAGCGGTTCGTCTGAAGGCTGTGGCTGCGGACGAGATTGTCAGCATGCAGCAGCGCGCCCGCGAAGAGCTGCGTGGCTGGGTGGGACGTTTAGCCATCCAGGGTGCCGAGAAGATCGTGCAGCGTGAAATCGATGCGTCGGCTCACAAGGCCATGCTCGATCAGCTAGCTGCCGAGATTTAAGCCATGGCTCAGGCAATCACTCTCGCCCGTCCGTATGCACGTGCTGCGTTCGAGCTGGCCCATGCGAGCGGCGCACTGGCCGCCTGGTCAGATGCGCTGATCTTTGCCGCGGAAGTGGCAAAAGATGCACGTGTCGCCGGCCTCGGCAGCGATCCACGGGTGCTGCCGGCACAGTTGGTCGCGCTGCATTTGCCGCAGGGCATGGCCAGCGATGCGCCCTTTGCGAAGTTTCTCGGCGAAGTTGCCGAGCATCGTCGTATGGCTTTGTTGCCGGAAGTGGCTGACCTGTACGAAAGCTACAAGCGTGAGTCGGAATCGCAGTTGCTGGTCAAGGTGACCAGTGCGATGGCCCTGGATTCGGCGCAAACCGAACTGCTGAAGACCTCGCTGAAGCGCCGCTTCAAGCGCGAGATCGAACTGGAAACCCAGGTCGATGCCTCGCTGCTGGGTGGCGTGGTGATCGATACCGGCAGCGAAGTGATCGATGGCTCCGCACGTGGACGTCTGACGCGGCTTGCCAGCGCGCTGACGCACTGACACAAGATTTAAAAATCATCGGGTGCCGTTGAATACGGCGCGAACCCAAGGATAACGACCTATGTCCAGCACCACTCTGAACCCCTCTGAGATCAGTGAACTGATCAAGAGCCGCATCGAGCAGTTCAAGCTCGGCGCGGAAGCCCGCAACGAGGGCACGATCATCAGTGTCTCCGACGGCATCGTGCGCATTCACGGTCTGGCCGACGTGATGCAGGGCGAAATGATCGAACTGCCGGGCAGCTCCTATGCCTTGGCACTGAATCTTGAGCGCGACTCGGTCGGCGCGGTGGTGCTCGGTGAATACCAGCATCTGCGCGAAGGCGATACCGCCAAGACCACCGGCCGCATTCTCGAAGTGCCGGTCGGCGAAGCCTTGCTCGGCCGCGTGGTCGACTCGCTCGGTAATCCGATCGATGGCAAGGGCCCGATCAATACGCCGCACAGCTCCGCGATCGAGAAAGTCGCGCCGGGCGTGATCTGGCGTAAGTCGGTCGACGAGCCGGTGCAGACCGGTTACAAGTCGGTCGACTCGATGATTCCGATTGGCCGCGGTCAACGCGAGCTGATCATCGGTGACCGTCAGACCGGCAAGACCGCGCTGGCTATCGACGCGATCATCAATCAGAAAGATTCCGGCATTAAGTGCGTGTACGTGGCCATCGGTCAGAAGCGCTCGTCGATCGCCAACGTCGTGCGCAAGCTCGAAGAGAACGGTGCGCTCGCCAACACCATCATCGTGGTGGCCTCGGCTTCCGAGTCGGCAGCGCTGCAGTACATCGCACCGTACTCCGGTTGCGCCATGGGCGAGTACTTCCGCGATCGCGGCCAAGACGCGCTGATCGTGTATGACGATTTGTCCAAGCAGGCCGTGGCTTACCGCCAGATCTCGCTGCTGCTGAAGCGTCCGCCGGGCCGCGAAGCCTATCCGGGCGACGTGTTCTATCTCCACTCCCGTTTGCTCGAGCGCGCTTCCCGCGTGTCCGAGGAATACGTCGAGAAGTTCACCAACGGCGAAGTGAAGGGCAAGACCGGTTCGCTTACCGCGTTGCCGATCATCGAGACGCAGGCCGGTGACGTTTCCGCCTTCGTGCCGACCAACGTGATTTCGATCACCGACGGGCAGATCTTTCTTGAGACCGATCTGTTCAACGCCGGCATTCGTCCGGCCGTGAACGCCGGTATCTCGGTGTCCCGCGTCGGTGGTGCCGCGCAGACCAAGATCGTCAAGAAGCTGTCCGGCGGTGTGAAGTTGGCCCTGGCTCAGTTCCGCGAATTGGCTGCGTTTGCGCAGTTTGCTTCGGATCTGGATCCGGCGACCCGTGCCCAGCTCGACCGCGGTCAGCGCGTTACCGAGCTGATGAAGCAGCAGCAGTACGCGCCGCTGTCGATCGCTGATCTGGCGCTGTCGGTCTACGCTGCTGAAAAGGGCTACCTCGACGATCTGCCGGTGAACAAAGTGCTGGCGTTCGAGAAGGGTCTGCACGCGTTCATGCAGCAGAACCACGGTGAGCTGATGAAGAAAATCGTTGCTACCGGTGACTGGAACAACGACATCGAAGCGACCTTCAAATCGTCGCTCGACGAGTACAAGAAAACCGGTAGCTGGTAAGAGCTCCAAGGTGTACAGCCGTCTCGGTGAGACGGTTGTATCGCACTCCGGGCAGTGAACCGGGATCGCAAAAACCCAAAAGGTTGAGGCAAACGTGGCAAGCGGACGCGAAATCAAAACCAAGATCAAGAGCACGCAGAACATGCGCAAAGTCACGCGCGCGCTCGAAATGGTCTCGGCCTCGAAGATCCGCAAGGCGCAGGATCTGATGAAGGCTTCGCGGCCCTACGCGCGGCAGATGCGCAAGGTGATTGCGCATGTTGCGCAGGCCAGCACCGACTTCAGCCATCCGTTTCTGCAAGAGCGCGAAAAGATTGCCCGCGTGGGTTATGTGGTGGTGACCACCGACCGCGGTCTCTGCGGCGGCCTCAACTCCAACCTGCTGCGCCGGATGTTGCCCGCGATTCGCGAATGGCAAGACAAGGGCGTCGAAGTCGACGTACTGGCGGTGGGCCAGAAGGCCGTGCAGTTCTTCCGTCGCATCAAGGGCGTCAACCTGATCGGCAGCGTCACCCACTTGGGCGAGAAGCCGAAGCTGGAGCAGTTGATCGGCGTGATCAAGGTGGTGCTGGACGCCTATACGGCGAACAAGCTCGATCGCGTGTTTCTTGCCTACAACGACTTCGTCAACACCATGACGCAGAAGCCCACCGTGGAAGCGCTGTTGCCGTTGCCGTTGGTGGCTTCGGAGATGGCGGCCGCCAGCGACAAGGGCGAAAGCACGCCGAACTGGCCGGTGGCCGGTCTCAAGCTCGAACAGTCGCATGACTGGGATTGCCAGCGAGCATGCGGCACACATGGTGGCAATGAAGAGCGCATCGGATAACGCGAACAAAGTGATTGGTGAATTGACGCTGGTTTACAACAAGGCGCGTCAGGCCGCGATCACGCAGGAAATTTCGGAAATCGTCGGCGGCGCAGCAGCTGTTTAAAGACCGCTACGCACCATTCATTCATGGCGACGCATCGCGGCGCCGTTACAGACACTAAAGATCTATCGGAGCACATCCATGAGTCAGGGCAAAGTTGTACAGATCATCGGCGCGGTTATCGACGTGGAGTTTCCGCGCGATCAGGTGCCGCAGGTTTACGACGCGCTGAAAATCGACGGCACCGAGATCACGCTGGAAGTCCAGCAGGTGCTCGGTGACGGCATCGTGCGTACGATCGCCCTCGGTTCTACCGATGGCCTCAAGCGCGGTCTGCTGGCACGCAACACCGGCGAAGGCATCAAGGTGCCGGTCGGTACTTGCACCCTGGGCCGCATCATGGACGTGCTCGGCAATCCTATCGACGAAGCCGGCCCGATCGGCGAAAAAGATCGTTGGGTGATCCATCGCGAAGCGCCGAGCTATGACGACCAGGCTGCCGCCAACGATCTGCTGGAAACCGGCATCAAGGTGATCGACCTGATGTGCCCGTTCGCCAAGGGCGGCAAGGTCGGCCTGTTCGGCGGCGCCGGCGTCGGCAAGACCGTGAACATGATGGAGCTGATCAACAACATCGCCAAGGCGCACTCGGGCTTGTCCGTGTTCGCCGGCGTGGGTGAGCGTACCCGTGAGGGCAACGACTTCTACCACGAGATGAAAGACTCCAACGTGCTCGACAAAGTGGCGATGGTCTATGGTCAGATGAACGAGCCGCCGGGCAACCGCCTGCGCGTCGCGCTGACCGGCCTCACCATGGCCGAGTACTTCCGCGACGACAAAGACGCTTCCGGCAAGGGCCGTGACGTGCTGCTGTTCGTCGACAATATTTACCGTTACACCTTGGCCGGTACCGAAGTGTCCGCGCTGCTCGGCCGTATGCCGTCGGCGGTGGGTTACCAGCCGACGCTGGCCGAGGAAATGGGCGTGCTGCAAGAGCGCATCACCTCGACCAAGACCGGCTCGATTACCTCGATCCAGGCCGTCTATGTGCCCGCGGATGACTTGACCGATCCGTCGCCGGCCACCACCTTCGCTCACTTGGATGCGACCGTGGTGCTCTCGCGTAACATCGCGTCGCTGGGTATCTACCCGGCCGTGGATCCGCTGGATTCGTCCAGCCGTCAGCTCGATCCGAACGTGATCGGCGCCGAGCATTACGACGTTGCCCGTCGAGTGCAGGGCACGCTGCAGCGCTACAAAGAATTGAAGGACATCATCGCGATTCTCGGCATGGACGAGCTGTCGGAAGAAGACAAGCAGGCCGTGTCGCGTGCGCGCAAAATCGAGCGCTTCTTCTCGCAGCCGTTCCACGTAGCCGAAGTGTTTACCGGTTCGCCGGGCAAGTACGTGCCACTGAAAGAAACCATCCGTGGCTTCAAGATGATCGTGGACGGCGATGTGGATCACCTGCCGGAGCAGGCGTTCTACATGGTCGGCGGCATCGACGAAGCGATGAAGAAAGCCGAAGAGATGGGCGCCAAGAAGGCCGCCTGATCGAGTCGAGAATGATCGAGCCGAGGTGAACATCGGGAGTGGCGCGGCGATAGCAACAACGACGCGCGCTTTGATTCCCGATGTCCCGTTTCCCATTCCCGTCGAGCGAAGCGAGACAACGTTATGACCCATACCCTCCGTGTCGACATCGTTAGTGCCGAAGCCGAGATTTTCCATGGCGAAGCGACCTTGGTCGTCGCTACCGGCGAGATGGGCGAGCTTGGCATTGCGCCGCGCCACGCTCCGCTGATTACCCGCCTCAAGCCGGGCCACGTCGACGTGGTGCTGGCCAATGGCGAGCGCCAGCAGTTCTGGGTCTCCGGTGGCATTCTTGAAGTTCAGCCGCAGGTCGTCACTGTGCTGGCCGACACCGCTGCCCGTGCCTCCGATCTGGACGAGGCTGCAGCGCAGCGCGCCAAGCAAGAAGCCGAGGAGGCACTCGCCAATCGTACCGACGTGGTTGAGATTGCCGAGGCGCAGGCCAAGTTGGCGCAGGCCTTGACTCAGCTGCAGGCGCTGGAGCGTCTGCGGAAGAACCTCAAGCATTGATTGCCGAACGTTAGCGCGCTAACAAAAACGCCGGCTTTTGCCGGCGTTTTTGCGTTATCGCCTTATAAAAAGGCAAGTAAAAAAGCAAGCACCACCCTTTGAACACGGTGAGGCCGGAGATTTAATTGCCTTTGACAGGAAACGTCTCGGCACTGCCTGCCGCCGGTGATGCCGGCTTGGCTGGCTGATTGGCCGGGGTACGATTGGTCGTTGGCAGGTGCGCGCCGCATTGGTAGGCGCCCCAGGGCTGAGAGCCATCGACTGGTTCGCCCAACGGTTTGATGGTGTCAGCGTGCATTTTGGCCGCCTCGTTACGGGCCATCACTTCGAGTTCGTCGCGTACCTTGATGTCGTTGCGGCTGACCGGGCCCACGCGGCTGGCCACCGAGACCGTGACCTTGCCCAGGTCCTGGCAGGCCGATACGTCACCATTCCAGGCAGTGCGCACACTCTTGGCCGCATCGTCGAGAGTGATGCCCCAGGTGCAGGCGCCGAGCAAGAGGGTAGGAACGAGCAGCAGCAGGGTCTTGCGCATGAATAGCTCCGCTATAGATACATAGAAAGGCAGGTAGCAAAAAGGCCGGCAGTGATCCGCCCGGCCCTCATCCTAACGCGAGCGCGTGAATCCGTCCCGAGTACGGTGCCCGAATGGCTCACCCCGGCGCCGAGGCCGGGGTGAGTTCATCGCTTACTTGCCCGACGGCGCACCGCTTTTGACCGGATGGCCATCGGCGTCGATGACCTGAACCTCCCCCAGTTTGAGGGCACGCACCGGTTGCTCGATCTTCTTGAGGTCGCCAACGATTACCCAGGTCAACGCATTGGGCTTCACGACTTCTTTGATGGCAGTTTCAGCGGCGGTTTGCTTGATGGCTTCGGTGCGCTGCTTCAAGGTCTGCACATAGTCATCTGGACGGCCGTACTTCACGATCTCGGTCATCGCCCCAAGCACGGCCGAAGTCGTCTCGAAGCTACCTGGCAGGCCACGAATGTTCGAGACTTTGATCTTGTCGATCTCCTGCTCGGTCAAAGGCTTGTTGCCGACGACAGCAACGGACTCTTTGAGTATTTCATTCGCAGACTCTGCGGTCTTGTCGGTCTGCACCGGTGCATACATAAGGAAAGGACGCAGTCCGATCGCATCGCGCATGAAACTGAAGGCACCATAGGCCCAACGCTTGTCTTCGCGCAGATTCATATTGAGGCGCGAGGTAAAGCTGCCGCCAAAGGCACCATTGGCGACATCGAGCACCAGCTCATCAGGCGACTTGCTCGAGGGTGCCAACAGGCCAGCGAGAATCAGCGACTGCGGCGCATCCGGACGGTCGATGAGAAAAACCCGTGGTTTGGTCTGTGCGGCTACCTTGCCGATGTTCTTCTTCGGTACGGCGGTGTCGGGCGCTTTCCAGTCGCCGAAAGCAGCATCCAGCTGCGGGATGATCTGCGCCAAGGTGGTGTCGCCGGCGACCATGATCTTCACGTTGTCTGGACGTAGCCAATCATGCTGGAAGCTCGTCAGGTCGTTCGCAGTGATCGACATGATCGCGGACTCGGTACCGCTGCCTGTGAACGGAATGCCGTAAGCGTGGCCCGTGCCATACAGCAAGGGCGGTAGCGTGCGCAGGGCCAGCCCTGTTGGCTGGGTTTTTTCCTGCGCGATACCGGCCAGCCATTGCCCGCGAACACGCTCGATGTCGTCCGCCTTGAAGGCCGGGTTACGCACGATGTCAGCGAACAGGGAGAGTGATGGTTGCAACTGATCGTTCAATGCATCGAGCGAGGCCGAGCAGCTGTCCAGGCCGCAACCGACGGCGGTACTCGCGCCAAGACGCTGCTTGCGCTTGGAAATTTCCACCGAGTCGAGCTGCTTGGTGCTCTCGTTCATCAGGGCGCTGGTGAAGCTGGCGGTGCCCAGTTTGCGTCCTTGATCGGCGGCATATCCGGCGTCGAACATCAGCAGGACTTGCGTCACCGGGATCGTGTGGCGCTGCGCCAGCACGACTTCGATGCCGTTCTTCAACTTGCCGCGTTCCAGTTTGGGAAAGCTCAGGTCAGGGAACTGATTGACCTGCGGCACGCCCTTGGCACGATCGATATCGCTCTTGGCCACGCTGAACTCCTGTGCGGGCGGAAGCTTGGCTTCAGGGCGGCCTTTGGCTGCACCGAGCGCAATGACCTTGGCGTCCTCGATATCCGGGTTAAAGTCCTTGCCCGCCGGCAGCACGGTAAGCAGGTAATCGCCTTTGCTCAGCCACTTGTTGGCGATGGCCTTCACGTTGCTCACGCTAGCGGCATCGGCCACGGCCAGGTCTTTCTTATAGGCGCCCGGATCGCCGCGATAAACCTGACCTTCGGCAAGAATCGCCGCCTTGCCGCTAAAGCCGCCGACTTTTTCCAGTCCACGGATATAACTCGCACGACTGCCTACTTTGACGCGGTCTAGCTCATCCTGGGTGGGGCCCTCGGCGAGGAATCGCTGCAGTTCTTCGGCGATCACCGCCTCGACCTTGGCCTGATCGACGCCTTGCTTCACGTCTGCCTGAATCTGGAACTGGCCGGCCAAGGCGAACGGCGAAACACTGGCAGAGACGTCGTCGACCAATTTGTCTTGATAAACCAGTCGCTGATAAAGCCGCGATGTCTTACCGCCGCCGAGCACGCTGGAGGCGATATCCAGCAGCACTGCATCATCGGTGCCCAACTGCGGCACGACCCAGGTGCGGTAAATGCGTGGTTGTGACACATGATCGTGCTGCACGCCGCGCGTGGATTTCTCCAGCGGGGTGATCCACGCCTGCTGTCGCGGCACGGCCGGCCCGGCGGGAATGTCGCCGAAATACTTGGCGGCCTTCTCTTTGGCTTGCGCCACGGTGATGTCACCGGCCATGACCAGGGTGGTGTTGGCGGCGCCGTAGTAATCGTGGAACCACTGCTTCACGTCTGCCAGCGAGGCCGCGTTCAAATCGGTCATCGAACCAATGGTGTCGTGCTGATAAGGGTGATTGGACGGATAAGTGTTGGACAGAATGTTCTGATCCACGCGGCCATAGGGGCGGTTCTCGCCTTGGCGCTTTTCGTTTTGCACGACGCCGCGCTGGGTGTCCAGCTCTTTCTGCCCGATCGCACCGAGCAGGTGGCCCATGCGATCGGATTCCATCCATAGCGCCATGTCCAGCGCGGTGGTCGGTACGGTCTCGAAGTAATTGGTGCGATCGAACCAGGTGGTGCCATTCATGTCGGTGGCGCCAGCCAGTTCGAACGGCTGGAAATAGGTGCTCTTGTGATTTTCCGAGCCTGAGAACATCAGATGCTCGAACAAGTGAGCGAAACCGGTCTTGGTCTTCGGCTCGTCGCCAGAGCCGACGTGATACCAGATGCTTACGGCGACGACAGGCGCTTTGTGGTCCTCATGCACCACCACGGTAAGGCCGTTGGGCAGCGTGAAGCGGCTATAGGCGATCTCGGGGATAGCCTGTGTCGCAGGTGCTGCCGAGGCCGGCAGCGCAGCACCGCCTGTCAGTGTCATCAGGGCGGTGGCGAACAGGGTGAGGGATCTTGCCATGGTGGATCTCCATTTCGCGGAATAACCCGTCGAGGCTAGTGATGTGGCGGGTGGATCGCAAATGACCATGGTCAGGGGCATTAGTGCCACCCCAAGACAGCTTCATGTGCTCAGCGTGGCTGCGATGCGTCGGCTAAGGGCCTGTGCGTGACCGTGTGTCTGGTTTGTCCGCGCAGCTGTCCGGAAGCGGATGGGCACTGTCCGCGGACAATTAATGCGCATCAGTGATCGATAGCTAAATTGATTTAAATCAGCTTGTTATGGATGTTTTTCGACTTGGCACGGCACTTGCCTAGTACTAAGTGAAACCACCTCAAACCAAGCGGAGAAAGACCATGAAATTCGAATCCCTGATGCTGCGCAGCCTGTTCGTCGCCTGCATGTTGATCTGCGGTTTGACCCTGGTCGCGATGCTGAATGCCGCGCCCGATGCCGCCGCCAGCCAAGGCCAACTACTGAGCGCCGCGTCGAACGCTTCCGCTGGCGCGTAACCCCTTAGTGCTCTGGAGATACACCATGAATTTCGAAACCTTGATGTTGCGCGGCCTGTTCGGCGCCTGCTTGCTGGTCTGCGGCCTGACCCTTGCGGCGATGATGGGCGCCTCTCCCGAAGCCCTGCGACTGGCCGCCAAAGGCAGCGCAGCCCAGCTGCTGATCGCCGCCCCGACCAGTTGCATGCTGCCCCCCGACGGCGTGGTCTGCCCACGGAGCTATAACTGATGGCGGCGCTGACGCAGGAAACGGAGCTGAGAGCGGGGAACCGGCAATAGGGAACGGGGAACGCAAAATTTGATCGATGCTTTTAGCGCCCCGTTCTTTCTCGATCTTGTTTGGTTGCTCGGTTCTTACGCCTGCTTTCCAGCTCGTGCTTCCTACGATCTTCCCCGTTCCTCACTCATCTCGCCCATTTCAACGATAATGGCCGCATGCTGCATGTCATCCTTTATCGCCCTGAAATTCCGCCGAACACCGGCAACGTCATTCGCCTCTGCGCTAATACGGGCGCTTCGCTGCACCTGATTCGGCCGCTGGGCTTTGAACTCGACGACGCCCGCTTGCGCCGTGCCGGTCTGGATTATCACGAGTACGCGCAACTCGCCGTACATGACGACCTCGCCAGTTGCCTGAGTATCATCGGGACAACACGTGTGTTTGCCTACACCACACGCGGTCGCGTCGCCCATGTCGACGCGCGGCATGAAGCAGGCGATGCCTTGTTGTTTGGCTGTGAAACCGCCGGCTTGCCAGCCGATGTGTTGGATGCGCTGCCCGAATCGCAGCGGTTGCGCTTGCCGATGCGCCCCAACAGCCGCAGCCTCAACCTTTCCAATACAGTTGCTGTGGCGGTATATGAGGCATGGCGACAGCTTGGTTTTGCCGGCGCCAGCTAAATCGCGTCAAGCCACCTCGGCAGCCGCGACAAACTGTCTCGATACGACGGTCATCGCTGGGGCAGGCATGCCATAGCGTCTATCCGGCGAAAAACCGCTGCGGCGTCACTTTTGTCGCCCTATGCGCAGGCAGCCGCCTTGAAGACGAGTGCCGATCTGAAACGAGCCCGGCACCAAGTAGCCCGGCTACAATGTCGGGCATGACTGATCCTGTCTCCCGCCCCGCTTTACCGCAGCCGCTACGTGCCATGGCTGGTCGCGCACTCGAAACCGCTCTGAATCACGCGTTGTCGTTGGATCCCGACACCAAGCAACGGCTGGCGGCGTTGCATGGCCGTAGCGTGCAACTGCATCTGCGCGGTCCTGAACTTGCGTTGGCGGTCACGGTGGCAGACAGCCGGCTCAAGGTCGGCCCGGCACGGGACGATAGTCATCTGCGGGTTGCTGCCACGCCCGGGAGTTTGCTGGCCATGCTGTTGCGCCGTGGTGATGACGGGGTCGCTCCGGGCAAGGTCGAGATTGCCGGTGACGCCGAGCTGGCGCGTCGATTGGAAAAGCTGGCCAGTAACTTTGCCCCTGATTTCGAAGAAGCTTTCGCGCGCACCTTTGGCGATGTGCTCGGGGTGCCGCTGGCAAAGGCGGTGCGCAAGGGTTTGGCCCATGCGCGCGAAACTGCCAGTCATCTCACCGAAGATGGTGCCGACTGGTTACGCGAGGAGGCGCGCATTGCGCTGGCGCCCGGCGAAGTCGAGGGGTTCCTCGATGGCGTCGATAGTCTGCGCGAACGCAGCGAGCGGCTGGAGTCGCGGCTGGTGCGATTAGAGCAGCGGCTGAAGAGGCCTTCCGCGTGACGCCGCTGAAAGTGGTGCCGCGATTGATGCGCGTCGCGTCGGTCTTGCTCGCCTACCGGCTGGATGAGTTCGTCGACGCCACGCATTTGTTTCGTCCACTGAAGCTGTTGCGTCCTTTGTTGGCGCGTCCACGCAGCGATGTGAAGCATCTGCCGCGCGGTGAGCGATTGCGTCTGGCGATGACCGAGCTCGGGCCGATTTTCGTCAAGGCAGGTCAGGTGCTGTCGACCCGCCGTGACCTGGTGCCGGCAGATATCGCCGACGAACTGGCCTTATTGCAAGATCAAGTAGAGCCATTCGCCGGCAGCGAGGCGCGGCGTATCGTCGAGCAGCAGCTGAAGGCCGCAGTCACCCAGTTGTTTGCGCACTTCGACGAAACTCCGTTGGCCTCAGCCTCGATCGCCCAGGTACATGCGGCCACCCTGCATGATGGCCGTCAGGTGGTAGTGAAAGTGTTGCGCCCCGGTATCGATGGGCGCATCGCACGCGACGTGCGTTTGCTGCGCTCGCTGGGTGAGCTGGCTCAGCGCTGGCATCCGAACGCCGACAAGATTCGTCCGCTCGATGTGGTGGCCGAAGTCGAGAAGATGCTCGAAAACGAGCTGGATCTGCAACGCGAAGGCGCCAGCGCCAGCTTGCTGCGGCGCAACTTCGAAAGCGGTGTCGATCTTTATGTGCCCGAGGTGCATTGGGACCTGACCGCCGAGCGCGTGTTGACCCTTGAGCGCGTGCATGGGGTGAGTTGCGACGATATCGCTGCCATCGAGGCTGCCGGTGTCGACCGCAAAGCACTCGCTGTCAAAGGTGTGCGGGTATTTTACGAGCAGGTGTTCCGCGATAACTTTTTCCATGCCGATGCCCACCCAGGCAATATCTGGGTCGATCTTTCGCGAGCGCAGGAGCCGCGTTTCATCGCACTCGATTTCGGCATCATGGGCTCGCTGCCCGAAGCCGATCAGTATTGGCTGGCGCAAAATTTCATCGCCTTGTTCGAGCGCGATTACGCCCGTATCGCTCAATTGCACATTGATGCCGGCTGGATGCCGGGCACCGTGCGGCTCGATGAACTGGAGGCGGCGGTGCGCACGGTATGCGAGCCATATTTCACTCGTCCGCTATCGCAGATCTCGCTGGCCGAGCTGGTGGTCAAGCTGTTCCAGACCGCCCGCCGCTTTGAGCTGGTTTTACAGCCGCAGCTGATCTTGCTGCAGAAAACATTGCTCAATATCGAAGGTGTCGGCCGCATGCTCGACCCCGCATTCTGCGTGAGCGCTATAGCCCGCGGCGCACCCTGCGCGAAATGCGTAAGCGCTTGCCGGAGTGGTTTCACGCCGCGCCCAAATTTCCTGAACTGGTTCGCGAGGCATTGCAGCAGGTGGCGCGCGGCGAGCAGCGATTCATCAGTGATCCGCAGGCCTTGCAGCAGCAGCGGGAAGACGCAGGGCGTAACAGGCGATTGCTCGCAGGCTGTTTGCTCGGCGGCAGCTTATGGATAGCTACCACCCTGCTGTGGACGCTCGCGCCGCGACATGACATCTGGCTGCCGTCAAGCACCGCCATCGCTGGCTTGCTGGCCTTTGTGTATGGTTGGCCGCGACGTTAGTGCCTTGCCTGATCTTGGCAGGGGCAGTGCCCCCTGCTTATAACTCTGCGTATTTCCCGAGCTTGGTCAGCAAGCATCAGGCGCATGCCACCGAAGTGATGTCACGATGACCCTGGAAATTCTTTATCAAGACGATGCCTTGATCGCGGTGAATAAGCCCGCGGGCCTCGCCGTGCATCGATCAAAAATGGTCGGCAATGCCGAAGAATTTCTGATCGATCTACTGCGCGAGCAGATCGGCGGCACGGTATACCTCGCTCACCGGCTGGATCGCGCAACCAGTGGCGTGCTGTTGATTGCCCGCAGCAGCGAAGTGGCCGCCGCCCTGGGTGAGCAATTCATGGGGCGTGACGTGCACAAACAGTATCTGGCGGTGGTGCGCGGCTGGCCGGAGCCGATCGAGGGGGTGATCGATTACCCCCTGCCGGGCTCGCGTGATAACGGCCCGCGCCGCGATGCACGCACGCGCTATCAAAGCCTTGCCACCAAAGAAGTGCCGATCGAGCTTGGTCGTTATCCACAGCAACGCTACGCACTGGTCCTGGCCGAGCCGGAGACCGGCCGCTTTCGGCAGATTCGCAAGCATCTGGCACACCTGCATCACCCGGTGATTGGCGATTGCCAGCATGGGCGTAGCGATCACAATCGGCTTTACAAACAATATTTCAGCTGTCACCGCATGTTGTTGCACGCGTGGCGGCTGCATATTGCGCATCCACTCAGCGGTGCCAAAATGCGCATCGACGCGCCGCTGGATGCCGCCTACAGCGCGCTGCTGGAGCGATTCGGCTGGGCTTTGCCCGATTGAGCTGCGCTACGCGCTTGCGCTCTTTGGGGCAGCGGCAGCGTGGTGCATGCCGGAGTCTCCGTTACTGCGCCTTCGCCAGCTAGACTACGCCTCATGTTGATCGTCAGTCCTTCCATCGCTATTGCCGAAACGGAGCTGGTCGAGCGCTTTCTGCGCGCCGACGGCCCCGGCGGGCAGCATGTCAATCGCACGGAAAGTGCAGTCGAGTTGCGTTTTGACGTTTTGAATTCACCATCGCTGCCCGAAGAGGTGCGTGCGCGCTTGCTGGCGCGCAGCGACCGCCGGCTGACCAGCGAAGGTGTATTGGTGATCCAGGCGCGGCGCTTCCGCGACCAGGCTCGCAACCGTGATGACGTGCGCGAGCGGCTGGTCGAGGTTATTCGCGCTGCCTTGGTTGCGCCAAAGAAGCGTGTCGCCACCAAGCCTAGCCGTGCCTCGAAAGAACGCCGTCTTGTCGGCAAGCAGCAACGCGGCAAGATCAAGCAGACTCGCTCACGCGACTGGAGCCATGAATGACCCGGTCCATTTTGCCGCCCGCCCCGGCACAGGCACCCAAGCTCAAGAGCCGCTTTTGGCCGTGGTTGGCTCGCGGCGCCTTACGCCTTTCAGGCTGGCGCCTGATCGGCCACTTCCCTGATGTGCCCAAGTTGATCCTGATCGGTGCGCCGCACTCATCGTATTGGGATGGGGTGTGGGGCTTGCTGATGAAGATTGGGCTTGGGGTGAATATCAGCATCATGATCAAGCGCGAAGTGCTGGATGGCCCGCTTGGCATCATCCTGCGGCCCATCGGCATGATCCCGATCAATCGCAGCGCGGCGCTGAACGTCGTCGATCAAATGGTCGAGCGCTTTAACGAGCACGAGCAGATGTGGCTAGGCATCACGCCCGAAGGCACGCGTAAAAAAGTCACTCATTGGAAGTCAGGTTTTCTGCGCATTGCGCATAGCGCCAACGTGCCGATCCAGCCGCTGTTTATCGATTACCCAAGCAAGACGTTTACGCTCGGCCCGCTGGTGCATGCCAGTGCCGATCACGACGCCGACATGGTGACGATTCGGGCAATGTTTTCGCCCTATCGCGGTAAACATCGCAACGCGAATTGACCTCGGAGATGCCGTGGATCTGTTGGGTATTCAGCACTTCGACGCTTTCCTGCTCGCCTGCATCGCGCTTGTTCTGACACCGGGGTTGGACACGTTCTATGTGCTCACGCGCAGTGGCCGGGAAGGTCGCGTCGTGGGCATGGGAGCGGTGCTGGGTATCAATGCCGGCTGTCTGGTGCATACCATGGCGGCGGTGTTCGGTATTTCCGCGATCCTGATGACTTCGGCATGGGCATTTACGGTGCTGAAATACCTGGGTGCGGCTTATTTGATCTGGGTTGGCCTGCGCATGCTGATGACCCGGCAGGCGGTGCGTGAGTCCACGGTCACCCGAGGCCGAGGCCTTGCTGCGGCATTCCGGCAAGGCATGCTCACCAATCTGCTCAATCCCAAGGTGGCGTTGTTCTATCTGGCGTTTCTGCCGCAATTTGTCGATCGGCACGCGGCTCATCCGCAGCTTGGCCTGCTCGTGCTTGGTTTGAGCTTTATCGGTATCGGGCTGATTTGGTCGACGGTGCTGGCTTTGACAGGCTCGCATATCCACAGCTTGTTGCAGCGGCGTCCGCGCATAGGTCTTTGGATGGATCGGGTCTGTGGTGGCGTGCTACTTGGTTTCGGTGTGAGGCTGGCACTGCAGCGGCAGAAATAAAGACGAGCGATAGAGCGCCTTTGCACAGGCTCTAGGCACCCTTTAACGCTGCGAATGCCCCGACTCGTCGTATTCGCGGTTCAATAGGCCGGGTCGGATCAGGTCGATGAAGGCCAGCGCCTCGGCACTGAGAAATTTGCCCTTGCGCACTACGACTCCGTAGCTTCGTTGTGGGAAATATTGCTTCAGGTTGCGGACGGCTAAACGGCTACGATCCGACTCGGTGATGCAGATGCCGGTAACGATGGAAATGCCCAGGCCCATTGCCACGTATTCCTTGATGACCTCCCAGCCGCCGACCTCGATCGCCACATGGTAAGGCACCTGACGCTGCTGAAACACCAGATCCACCAGCCGATACGTCGATAGCCGTTGTGGCGGCAGGATCAGGCCGTAAGGCGAGAGATCCTGCAGCGTCACCGAGGCCAGGCTGGCCAAGGGGTGATCCAGCGGGGTGATCAGCATCGGGTCGTAGTGGTAAACCGGTGCCCAGGTAATGTCATTGGGCACGTCCAGCATGGAGCCGACGGCAAAATCGGCCTCATCCGCACGTAGCAGGGCCATGCCGTCCTTGCCGGTGACATTGGCCAATTGCAATTGCACCGCAGGAAAACGTTCGCGGTAGCGGCGTACCAGTTCCGGCAACAGGTACTGGATGGTGGAGCTGCCAGCTGCAATGGTTAGCCGACCCGATTGCAGGCCTTTGACCTTGGCCTGGAAATCGCGATCGATGTTCTCCCAGCCCTCGACCAGTGGGCGTGCCATGTCGTAGAGGATCTCGCCGGCGTCGGTGAGGTTGATGCGGCGCCGGTTGCGTTCCAGCAGAGATATCCCCAGCTCGCGTTCCAGCGCCTGCAGCTGCAGGCTCACGCTTGGCTGAGACAGATACAGCGCTTCCGAGGCGCGGGTCAGCGTGCCCAGCTTGACGGTGTAGACAAAGGCGCGCAGCTGCTTCTGGCGATTGCCCTTGTAGTAGTACCGAGTACTTTCATCAGCTGCTGGCCCTCCTTTGCCGCGCCCCTTTGAGGTGCCACGACGTGCTTTTTTTGGCTTGCTCAGCTTCTTATCAGCATCTTTCATGGCTGTAATCTCAATACGTTAGCGTATCTATTGATAATACTAATACGAAAGATTGAAACATTTGCTTTGTCAAAGTCTAACTCCGTGACCTAGCTTGGACCCATCACAGCACGGAGACCATCATGGCCATCCCCAAGGAACGCGTTGTCATCCACCCGGTGCAGGTGCACGGTTCGGTCGCCCCAGGCCACGACGTCATCCTCACCCCCGAAGCCTTGGCTTTTCTGGGCCAGTTGCATCGCCGTTTCGATGCGCGTCGCCGTCAGTTGCTGAAGCAGCGGCAAGAGCGCCAGGCCTGCTATGACGCCGGTGTCTTGCCGGATTTTCGCGCCGACACCCGCAACCTCCGCGAGTCGGATTGGCGGGTGGCGTCGATCCCGGCCGCCTTGCGCGACCGGCGGGTCGAGATCACCGGCCCGGTGGAGCGCAAGATGATCATCAACGCGCTGAACTCCGGCGCGAAAGTGTTCATGGCCGATTTTGAAGATTCATCGGCACCGAGCCTGTTCAACCAGCTCGAGGGTCAGATCAATCTGCGTGACGCGGTCAATGGCAGCATCGACTACCGCTCAGCGGAGGGTAAGCACTACCGGGTCAACGCAAACCCTGCGGTGCTGGTGGTGCGGCCACGTGGCTGGCATTTGCCGGAGCGCCACCTCACCGTCGATGGCGAAGTGATGGCGGGCGCACTGGTTGATTTCGGGCTGTTCGCCTTCCACAACGCGCATGCACTGCACGCCCGTGACCAGGGGCCGTATTTCTACTTGCCCAAGTTGGAGGCCATGGAGGAGGCGCAGTTGTGGGACGAGGTGATGTCCACTGCCGAGACGGAACTCGGTCTGCCCATCGGCACGATGAAGGCTACGGTGCTGATCGAGACGTTGCCGGCGGTGTTTCAGATGCATGAAATTCTTCATGCGCTGCGCGGTCGCGTGGTCGGGCTCAACTGCGGACGCTGGGATTACATCTTCTCCTACCTGAAAACCTTGCGCGGTCATCGTGACCGCCTGTTGCCCGAGCGTGGCCAGGTGTTGATGACGGTGCCGTTCCTCAAGGCCTATTCGGAGTTGTTGATCCAAACCTGTCATCGCCGCGGCGCGTTCGCCATGGGTGGTATGGCCGCGCAGATTCCGATTCGCGGCGACGAGGCCGCCAACGAGGCGGCGATGGCCAAGGTGCGCGCCGACAAACTGCGCGAGGTGCAGGCTGGCCACGATGGCACCTGGGTGGCGCACCCGGCCTTGGTGCCGGTGGCGCAGGAGATTTTTGATCGCTATATGCCATCGTCGAATCAACTCAACGTGACCCGCGCCGATGTCACGGTAACGCGCGATCAGTTGATCGCCCCGTGTGCCGGCACCATTAGCCGCGCCGGTTTCGACAACAACGTCGAAGTGGCATTGCGCTACACCGCTGCCTGGCTGGACGGCCAGGGCTGCGTGCCGATTCATCACCTGATGGAAGACGCTGCCACCGCGGAAATCGCCCGCTCGCAACTGTGGCAATGGCTGCATCACGGCGAGGTGGAATTCACCGATCACGCACCGATCAACTTCGTCTTGTTCGACCACGCGCTGGCGACCCATACCCATCGCCTGCGCGCGAGTGACCTGCCCGGCGCCAAGCGCGCCGACGAGGCCGCCGCCTTGCTCGCCAGCCTGACTCATGCCGAACGGCTGGGTGATTTTCTCACCTTGCCGGCTTACGAAAAGCTCGCTTAAACCTCTCGCCCCTATGCATTGATGTTCATCGCGACGGTCGTCATCGACTTGGCGCGGCATCTCGCGATGGACGCTGCTTCCAGAAAACATCTTACGGAGCCACACCATGAAAACCGCAGAACAACTCACGCTGGACTGGGCCAACAACACGCGCTGGACAGGTATTCAGCGCAACTACACCGCGACGGATGTGGTGCGCTTGCGCGGCACCGTTGCCGTGGAGCATTCGCTGGCTCGTCGTGGTGCCGAGCGGTTGTGGAAATCGCTGCATAGCGAAGACTTCGTCAATGCGCTCGGCGCGCTCACCGGCAATCAGGCCATGCAGCAGGTCAAGGCCGGCTTGCAGGCGATTTACCTCAGCGGTTGGCAGGTCGCGGCAGATGCCAATGTGGCCGGCGAAATGTATCCCGATCAATCGCTTTATCCGGCGAACTCGGTGCCGCTGGTGGTCAAGCGCATCAATAACACCTTGCTGCGCGCCGACCAGCTGCACCATGCCGAAGGCAAGGACGACATCGACTGGATGGTGCCGATCGTGGCCGATGCCGAGGCCGGTTTCGGCGGCGTGCTGAACGCGTTCGAGCTGATGAAGGGCATGATCGAGGCCGGTGCAGCCGGTGTGCACTTCGAAGATCAGCTGGCCTCGGTGAAAAAGTGCGGCCACATGGGCGGCAAAGTGCTGGTGCCGACCCGCGAGGCGGTGGACAAGTTGAATGCAGCGCGTCTCGCCGCCGATGTCACCGGCGTGCCTACCTTGCTGATTGCACGCACCGATGCCGATGCCGCCGATCTGATCACCTCGGATATCGACGACAACGACAAGCCTTTTCTTACCGGTGAACGCACGGTCGAGGGCTTCTTCCGCGTCCGCCCGGGCCTGGATCAGGCGATTAGTCGCGGTCTGGCCTATGCGCCTTTCGCTGATTTGATCTGGTGCGAAACCAGCAAGCCGAATCTGGACGAGGCGCGCCGCTTCGCCGAGGCGATCCACGCCAAATTCCCCGGCAAGCTGCTGGCCTATAACTGCTCGCCGAGCTTCAACTGGAGAAAGAACCTCGATGACGCCACTATCGCCACCTTCCAGAAAGAACTTGGCGCGATGGGTTACAAGTTCCTGTTCATCACCTTGGCCGGCTTCCACAGTCTCAACTACGGCATGTTCGATCTGGCTCATGGCTATGCGCGCCGCCAGATGAGTGCTTTCGTCGAGCTGCAGGAGAAAGAGTTTGCCGCCGCTGATCGCGGCTTCACCGCGGTCAAGCATCAGCGCGAGGTGGGCACGGGCTATTTCGATCAGGTCACCCAGGCGATTCAGCAGGGGCAGTCTTCCACCACGGCGCTGACCGGTTCGACCGAAGAGGCGCAGTTCCAGCCGACCCGTCACGCCTCCGCAGCGTGACAGCCTACCCTGGTGTCGTCGCTTGTGGCGGCACCAGGGCAATCACGCTCCAGCCTGGCTTGGGCTCCAGTTCGCGCTTGGTCGAGACCACACGCAATGTGCCTTTCTCCTCGACGCCGAACAGCAATACCGTTTCGTCGCCGTACTGCTCGATGAAGTGGCTCCAGTCGAAGGTGGTCGTGAGTTTGGTGGATTTGATTCGCCAACCTTGATCCAACAGATCGATAAAGCGGCCATGGGTCATCTCATCGGCAAATAAGGGCGGTGCCAGCAAGTTGCCCGCCAATGCGGCGCGATCGGTAGCTTCGGATGGGCTCAGGTTGCGTAGCCGATAAACCTTCTCGCGGCCAAATTCCCGGCGGTAGTGCACGCAGGCCAGCGAGTTACGTTCACGATGCGTCGACATTGCCAGTAGCCGGCCAATGCCGGTGAGATCGAGGTTGCGCTCCGCATGC